>DASWHY010000483.1:0-6062 GCA_036397955.1 Thermoanaerobaculia bacterium
CATCCCGGGATGATCTCCGGCCCCGGCGTCCCCAACGTGCTCATCGGCGGGCTGCCGGCCGCCGTTCAGGGCGACCTCCACACCTGCGCCATGCCCCCCACCGCCGGCCCCCACCCCCCTTCGCCGATGGTCAAGGGGAGCGTCACCGTCCTGATCGGCGGCCGGCCGGCGGTGCGCCAGGGCGACCTCTCGGGGTGCGGCGCGCCGATCGTCTTCGGGTTCCCCACGGTGCTGATCGGCGGCTGAGATGAGCGCCCGCGCCAAAGACCCGAGCCGCGCCTTCCTGGGAGTGGGCTGGGCCTTCCCCCTGCGCCTGGAGCCCGACCGGACGGTGGCGACCGTGGTCTACGAAGAGGACGTGCGCGAGGCGATCCGCATCATCCTCGGCACCCGCCGCAACGAGCGGGTAATGCGGCCGGACTTCGGGGCCGGCCTCGAGGACTTCGTCTTCGAGCCGGTGAGCACCACCACGATGGAGCTGCTCAAGAAGCGGGTCGAGGAGGCGCTGATCGACTGGGAGCCGCGCATCGACGTCGAGAAGGTGGAAGTGACGACCGACCCGGCGCGCCGCGACCGGCTGCTGATCGCCCTCGATTACCGGGTGCGCTCGACCAGCGTCCACTACAACCTGGTCTACCCGTTCTACCTCGACGAAGGAGGGCGCGCGTGAGGCCGCCGCTCCTCCCCGCCCTCGATCCGCGGGTGGCGGAGCAGCTCCGCGACGAGCTGCTGGCCCGCCGGCCGGCCTACGTTCCCGACTGGCTGCCGAGCGCCGACGGGCCCGACGCCGCGCTGCTCTGGATCACCGGCCGCTTCCTCGAGACCCTCCTGCAGCGGCTCAACCTGGCGCCGGCGAAGAACCGGATGGCTTTCTTCGACCTGCTGGGGATCGACCTCCTGCCGGCGCAGGCGGCGCGGGTGGCGATGGTCTTCCAGCTCGGCGAGAAGGCGCCCGCGGTCACCCTCCCCGCCGGCGCGCGGGTCGCGGCGCCGCCGCCGCCGGAGAGCACGCAGCAGATCGTCTTCGAGACCGAGCGGGCCGCGGGGCTGTCGCCGGCACGCCTGCGCCAGGTGGTCAGCCTCTGGCCGGGGCGCGACCAGTGGATCGACCACAGCGCCGCCTTCGCCGCCGGCGAGGCGATCCAGCCCTTCCGTCGCTCGCTCCTCGCCGACACGCCGCACGCGCTCTACATCGCCCACGACACCCTGCTCCACTTCGACGGCCAGGTGCGGCTCGACGTGCAGGTCGAGCTGGTCGAGGCGTCGAGCGAGTCGCTGTCGATCACCTGGGAGTACTTCGACGGCGAGGTCTGGCGCGGCTTCAAGGGGATGCGTCCCGGCTGCGAAGGGGCGACCGAGCCGGGCGGCGACGGCACGCGCGGCCTGACCCGGAGCGGCCGCTTCCGGCTGGAGGCCGACTGCGCCGAGACCGCCAAGACCAAGGTGAACGGCGTCGAGGCCTACTGGATCCGCGGCCGGCTGACCGAGCCGCTGCCGCTCGATCCGACGCAGGTGCTGCCGGTCGCCGACGACCTCAAGCTCTCGGTGCGGGTGGCCCGGCCGCTCCCCGAGCCCGCGCCCCCGCCCCTGGTCTTCCTCGACGGGACCTCGGGCGGCTTCGCGCTCGCGCCCCCGCCGCCGCCGGACCCCGGCGCCGAGACCGGGGGGTTGGAGCCGGAGAAGGCCTTCTTCGGCGCCGAGAAGCTCGACACCAGCAAGGCCTTCTACCCTCTCGGCCAGGCGCCCAAGCCGGGCGACGCCTTCTACTTCGCCAGCGAGGAGGTCCTCACCAAGCCGGGCGCCGAGGTGACGGTGCGGGTCCGCCGGGCGGAGGCGACGCCGGCGGCGAGCCTCCAGTTCACCACCAAGACCGACCTGCCGCAGGAGGTCGTCTGGGAGTACTGGAAGGGCCGCCGCTGGCAGACGCTCGCCGTGATCGACGACAGCCCGGGGATTACGACCAGCGCCTCGTCGTTCACCCAGGACGGCACCTTCCGCTTCCGCGTCCCCGACGACGTCGCCGCCATCAAGGTCAACGACCAGGAGGGACGGTGGATCCGCGCCCGTCTGGCGAGCGGCGGCTACGGGTTCACCGCTACGGCGAGGTTCGACACCAACGATCCGAACAACCCGTTCAACACCATGACCTACGTCGTCCCCCAGCCGCCGGCGCTGGCCGAGCTCCGGCTCGGCTACACCTGGGAGTACGGCCCCTTCCCGGCCGAGCGGGTGCTGACCTTCAACGACTTCCAGTACCTCGACGTCACCGAGGACGCGAAGTGGCCGGGGCGCACCTTCCCCCCCTTCGCGCAGGTCGGCGGCCTGACGCCGGCGCTCTACCTCGGCTTCGACAAGAAGCTGCCGGTCGATCGCCTCAACGTCTACTTCGACGTCCGCGAGCGGAAGGGCGAGACCCGCGGCCCCGAGCTGGTCTGGGAGTCGTTCGACGGCTTCGGCTGGGCGCGCGTGACGGTCGAGGACGAGACCTCCAACCTGCGGGTGCCGGGGATGGTCTCGCTCATCGGGCCGGAGGACGCGGCGGCGCTGCCGCGCTTCGGCGAGCCGCTCTACTGGCTGCGCGCGCGCTTGAAAGAGGACGGCCCGCCGGGCGAGCCGACTCTGCTCGGCATCTTCCCCAACGCGGCGTGGGCCTCGCAGTGGGAGACCGTCACCGACGAGCGGCTCGGCGCCATCGCGGGCGTGCCGCCGCGGGGGCTCAACTTCCGGCGCTTCCCGGTGCTCGCCGGCGAGCGGGTCGAGGTCCAGGAACTGTCCGGCCCGCGGGTCGGCGTCGAGTGGCGGCTCCTGGCGCGGGAGCTTCTGGGCGAGCCGGCGATCCGCGAGCTCGAGGAGCTGCTGGCACGCGAGAGCCGGGAGAACGAGGTCGAGAAGGGGGCGCTCCGGCTCCGCCGCGACCGCCACAAGCGGGTGATCGAGGCCTGGGTGCGCTGGGAGCCGCGCGAGGACTTCCTGCGCTCGGGCGCGGCGGACCGCCACTACGTCCTCGACCGCGCCCTCGGCCGGCTCCGCTTCGGCGACGGCGAGCAGGGCCGGGTGCCGCCGCAGGGGGTGGCGGTGCTGGCCCGCAGCTACCGCACCGGCGGCGGCAGCCAGGGCAACGTCGCGGCGGGCGCGGTCAAGCAGGTGCTGGCCGGCGTGGCGGGGATCGAGAAGGCCTGGAACCCGCGTCCGGCCGAAGGGGGCGCCGACGCCGAGACGGTCGAGTCGCTCGCCGCGCGGGGGGGCTCGACCGTCGGCCGGCGCGGCCGCGTCCTGACCCCCGGCGGCATCGAGTCGCTGGCGCGGGAGGTCTCACCGGCAGTGGCCGTGGCGCGCGTCGTGCCGACGCTCGACCCCTCCGGGCGGCAGCGGCCGGGCTGGGCGACGCTGATCCTCATCCCGCAGGGCGAGGAGACCCGCCCCTGGCCCTCGCTCGGCCTGCGCGACCGGGTGCGGCGGGCCGTCGAGGCGCGCGCCGCCGGCGACTTCGCCGCAGCGCGCCACCTCTACGTCACCGGACCCGACTACCTCGCCGTCGACGTCGACGCCACCCTCGCGCCGCTCGACCCGGCCGACGCCGGCGGCGTCGAGCGGCGGGCGCGCGCCGCGCTCGAGGGCTTCCTCCACCCGCTGCGCGGCGGCCCGGAGCGCCAGGGGTGGGCGCCCGGCCGCGGCGTCTACCTCTCTGACGTCGCCGCCGCCCTCGAGCGGGTCGCGGGGGTGGACCACGTGCGCGAGCTGGCGCTGCTGCTCGACGGCCAGCTCCAGGGCGAGCGGGTGGCGGTGCCGCCGCACCGCATCGCGGTCGCCGGCACCCTGCGGATCAAGCTGGTCTGAGGAGAGATGGCGATGCCCCTGCCCCTGCCCAATCTCGACGACCGCCGCTGGGCCGATCTGGTCGACGAGGGGCGCTCGCTCATCCCGCTCTACGCTCCCGGCTGGACCGACCACAACGTCCACGACCCCGGGATCACCCTGCTCGAGCTCTTCGCCTGGACGGCGGAGATGGAGCTCTACCGGCTCAACCGGGTGCCGCCGGCGCACGTGCGGAAGTTCCTCGCCCTGGTCGGCGGCGCGCCGCGGCCGCCGCGCGGGGCGCGCACGGTCCTCACCTTCGGCCTGCGCGCCGGCGTCACGTCGCGCGCTCTCCCCGCCGGCCTCGAGGTCGAGGGCAAGGACCTCGCCGGCGAGCGGACCGCCTTCCGCACCCTCGCGCCGGTCACCGTCGCCGGCCTCCGCCTCGCCGCCCTCCAGACCGGACGCCCCGGCTGCTTCGAGGACCTGACCGCCCGCTGGCGGCGCGGCGAGACCGTGCCCCTCCTCGGCGAGGACCCGGCGCCGGGCGCCGCCCTCTACCTGGGGTTCGAGCGGCCGCTGCCGGCCGGCGTGCCCGTCAGCCTCTGGTTCCAGCTCGCCGGCGGCGGCTCGGGGTGGGAGGAGCGCGAGCGGCTGCTCGCGGAGGCGTGCCGCGCCGCCGAGGTCTGCCCGCCCCCCGGCCCGGTCTATCCCTGCCGATGCGCGGAAGAGCCCGGCAAGGAGGCCGAGGCATCCGCGGACGCGGCGCCCGAGGGCACGGCGGTCGCGGAGCCGCCGCTGCCGCCGCACCCTTCGGCGCGGACGGCCTGGGAGGTCCAGGTCGGACCGGGGGTCTGGCGGCGGCTCGACGAGGCCGCCGGGGAGGTCGCCGACGACACCCGCAGCTTCACCCTCGACGGCCGCGTCGAGGTCACGACGCCGGCCGCCCCGGTCGCCGCGCGGACCGGCGCGGTCAAGGCGAACCTCTACTACCTGCGCTGCCTGCTCGTCGGCGGCGCCTACGACGCGGCCCCGGAGCTGGCCCACCTCGCCGCCGACGCCGTTGCCGCCGAGCAAGCGGAGTGGGTCGAGGGGCCGATCGGCACGGGCAACAGCGAGCCGCACGAGATCCTGGAGCTGCAGCGCGCGCCCGTCCACCGCGGCAAGCTGGCCGTGACCGTGACCGAAGACGGCGAGGCCGTGGAGTGGACCGTGCGGCCGGACTTCGACCTCTCCGGGCGCGCCGGCTCCCACTTCGTCCTCGACGCGCAGGCCGGGCGGCTCGCCTTCGGCGACGGCGAGTCCGGCCGCCGGCTCCCCGGCGGCGCGGCGGCCGCCGCCCACTATCACGCGACGCGGGCGGCGGCCGGAAACCTCCCCGCCGGCCGCGTGCGCCGGCTCGCCGACAACCCGCACAACCAGGGGCTCCCCGACTTCGCCGCCATCCGGGCGGACGTGGCGGCGGTCGCCAACCCGCTGCCGGCGGCGGGCGGGACGGCGGCCGAGACGCTGGTCGAGGCGAAGGCCCGCGCCGTCGAGGAGCTCGAGCGACCGCAGCGGGCAGTGACGCTGGCCGACTACGAGGCGCTGGCGAAGGAGACTCCGGGGGTGCGGCTCGCCCGCGTCGCGGCGCGCGCCAACCTCGACCCGGCGCTCCCCTGCCTCCACGCCACAGGCGTGGTCACGGTCATCGTCCTGCCCTCCCTGCCGCGGCGGCGGCCGCAGCCGAGCGCGGGGACCCGGCGCGCGGTGGCCGCCTACCTGGCGCGGCGGCGCCTGCTCGGGACCCGCATCGTCGTCGTGGGGCCCACCTACCTGGAGGTCGCCGTCCGCGCCACCGTCCGGCCGCTCGCCGGCGTCGACGGGGCCGCCCTGCGCGAGCGCGTCGTCGCGGCGCTCGACGGCTTCTTCCACCCCTTGACCGGCGGCCCGGACGGGGACGGCTGGCCCTTCGGGCGCGACGTCTACCGCTCCGAGGTGCTGCAGCTCCTCGACGAGGTGGCGGGGGTGGACCACGTCCTCGGGCTCGAGCTGGTCGCCGGCTCCGGCTGCGGCTGCGGCGGCGGGGTGTGCGGCAACGTCTGCGTCGGACCGCTCGGCCTGGTGGCGGCCGGACGGCACGAGATCACGGTGAGGTGACCCGGGCATGATCGCCGACCCGCACGAGATCCAGCGCCTCCGCTTCACCCCCGGCCAGGACCTCCTGTCGCGCGACTTCCGCGACCAGGCGGGCTTCGAGGAGCAGCTCCGCTGGTGGCACAACCGGG
>DASWHY010000484.1:0-2169 GCA_036397955.1 Thermoanaerobaculia bacterium
CCGACGAAGACTTCGCCGACGAAGTCGCCCTGACGCGCCAGAATGCGGCACTGCGGGACCTCCTCGCGCAGCGCTCGCGGGAGCCGGGCGTGTACACCCTCGATCAAGTCCGGCAGGAATTGGATCTCCGCGACCGATCCGAATAGAGATGCAGTCCGGCTTGGCTGTCGGTACGGCAGTCTCGTGATCGAGCGGTTCGAGATCGCCGTCGCCGCCGAGGCGTTGGACGACTTGCGGCGGCGCCTCGGCGCGACGCGTTGGCCGGCGGGGGTGACCGACGGCGGCGGCCTGCCGCTCGGCGAGGTCGCGGCGCTCGTCGGGTACTGGCGCGACGAGTTCGACTGGCGGCGGCAGGAGCGGCGGCTCAACGGCTGCCGCCACTTCCGCGCCCACGCCGGCGAGCTGCGGCTCCACTTCATCCACGAGCCCGCGGCGAGCGGCGGTGCCGTACCGCTCCTCCTGCTTCACGGCTGGCCGGGCTCCTTCGTCGAGATGCTCGGCGTCCTGCCGCTCCTCCAGGAGTTCCACGTCGTCGTGCCGTCGCTGCCGGGCTACGGCTTCTCGGACCCGCCCACCGCGCCGGGGATGTCGAACGAGCGCATGGCGGACCTGCTCGCCGAGCTGATGGCGACGCTCGGCTACGAGCGCTTCGCCGTTCAGGGGGGCGACTGGGGGGCCGGCATCGCCACCTGGCTGGCGCGGAAGCATCCCGCGCGCCTCCTCGGCATGCACCTCAACTACATTCCGGGGTCGTTCGCGCCGCACGTCGCCGGCGACCTGGCGCCGGAGGAGGAGGCGTTCCTCCGCGCGCGCGACGAGTGGAGCGCCGAATCCGGCGTCTACGGCCACGTGCAGCGCACGCGCCCGCTCACTCTCGCCTACGCGCTCGCCGATTCGCCCGCCGGCCTCGCCGCCTGGATCGTCGAGAAGTTCCGCGAGTGGGCGGACCCGGCGAGCGACCTGCCGCTCGACGAGCTGTTGACCAACGTCACTCTCTACTGGGTGACCAACACGATCGCGTCGTCGATGCGCCTCTACCTCGAGTCGGCGCGCACGCCGCTCCGCTTCGGCGCCGGCGAGCGCCTCGCCGTGCCTTGCGCCGTCGCCCGCTTCCCGCTCGAAGCGCCCTTCCCGCCGCGGCGCTGGGTGGAGCGCGCCTACGCCGTCCGCCGCTGGACCGAGATGCCGCGCGGCGGCCACTTCGCGGCGCTCGAAGCGCCGGACCTCCTGGCCGCGGACGTCACCGCCTTCCTCCGCTCTCTCTGAGGAATCAGGAGCGCGCCAGCAGCAGCCCCCCGGCGCCGTCGACGCGGCCGCCCCAGCCGGCGGGCACCACCGTCGTGGCGTGGGCCTCGAAGACGAGGGCGGGGCCGGCGAACCGGGCGCCAGGGGCGAGGGCCTCGCGGTCGTAGGCCGGGACCTCGCGCCAGCCGTCGAACCAGGCGCGGCGGCGGGCGGGCGCCGGCGCCTTGCTAGGCGGCGGCTGCGGCAGCGGCGGCTCGGGCTCGGCGGGGCGCGAGGCCGCGGCGACGTGGACCGACTCCAGCTCCACGCCCCGGCCTTCCGGCGCATAGCCGAAGAGGGCGCGGTAGGCGGCGGCGAAGGCCTCCTCCACCGGCACCGCCCGGTCGTGCTCCACCGCCACCGTGGCGTCCTGCCCGAGGAAGCGAAGATGGAGGAGGCGCCGCGTCACCGCGATCTCCTGCCGCGCCACCCCTTCGGCGGCGACCGCCGCTCGCGCTTCGTCCTCCAGCTCGGCGAGGAGCGCCGCCAGGCGCTCGGCCGCCGCCGCCAGCGGCTCCAGCACCTGCCGTTGTGCGAAACGCTCGACCGCGGCGGCGCCGAGCCCGAGCGCCGAGAGCAGCCCGGCGTCCGCCGGCACCAGGACGGTGCCGATCCCCAGCAGCTCCGCCACCGCGCAGGCGTGCTGGCCGCCGGCGCCGCCGAAGGCGACGAGCGCGTAGTCGGCGGGGTCGATGCCGCGCCGCACCGAGATCGTGCGGATGGCGTCGGCGGTGCGCTCGTCGGCGATGGCGAGGAGCCCGGCGAGGAGCGCCTCGCGCGCCGGGGCCTCGCCGCCTTCGCTCTCCGCCTGCCGCACCTCCTCCGCCAGCGCCGCGAACCCCCGCTCCGCCGCCCCAACGACGAGCGGGATGCCGAAGCGGCCGG
>DASWHY010000485.1:0-2910 GCA_036397955.1 Thermoanaerobaculia bacterium
AGGAAGACGAAGGCGTAGAGCGCCGCCAGCTCCCCCTGGTTCTGGATCGGCAGGCCGCCGTTCGGCTGGTGCACCGTGAAGTAGGCCACCGCCATCTCGCCGCTGGCGAGGAAGGCGGCGAGGCTGGCGAAGAGGCCGAGCAGGACGAGGACGCCCGCCACCAGCTCGATGACGCCGGCGAGGAACGGCAGCGTCGGGCCGGGCGGCACCTTGTCGCCGCCCAGCGCGCCGAAGAGCTTCTGCGCGCCATGGCAGGCGAAGAGGAACCCCGTCACGATCCGCAGCAAGGCATAGATCGGCTCCGTGTACCTTCCGAGGAAACCCATGGCCCCACCCTCCTTGCGGTCTTCCGGCCGGAGTCATCCGCCGGGCCTTCGTTCACGTACTCTACGGGCATGAGCCGCCGGAAGCACGCCGCCGCCGTCCTCGCCGTCGCCGCGGGGGTGGCCCTCGCCCTGGCCGTCCCCGCTGCCGCCCGCGCCGCGGCGCCGGACTACTCCGCCTGGGCCGATCTCCTGCAGAAGCACTACGACCCCGCCAAGGGGATGAGCTACAAGGCGCTCAAGGCCGACAAGGCGGCCCTCGACCGCCTCCGCCGGGAGCTCGCGCAGGTGGACGTCGCCGCTCTCTCCCGCCCCGACCAGCTCGCCTACTGGATCAACCTGTACAACGTCTCCGTCGTGGGGATCGTCGTCGACAACTACCCCATCGAGTCGATCCGCGACCTCTCGACCGATCCGATCATCCGGATCAACGTCTTCAAGAAGCCGTCGGTGGCGGTCAAGGGCGGCAAGATGTCGCTCAACGACATCGAGAACGACAAGGTCCGCGCCGGCTTCAAGGACCCGCGCATCCACTTCGCCATCAACTGCGCCGCCGAGAGCTGCCCGCCGATTCGCCCCGAGCCCTACGTCGGCGCGCGCGTCGACCAGCAGCTCGACGATCAGGCACGCAAGTTCCTGAACGGCCCCAAGGGCGTGCGCCTCGAGCAGGACGGCGACACCCTGGTCGTCCACACCACCAAGGTCATGGACTGGTTCGGCGACGACTTCGAGGAGTGGGGGGGCGGGCGGCGCGCCTTCCTCCAGAAGCACCTGGCGCCGGAGAAGAAGCGACGCCTAGAGGCCGCCAAGAAGGTCGAGATCGAGTTCGACGACTACAGCTGGAAGCTCAACGACACGTCCCGCTAGCATGGCGCTCGGCTCCCTGCGCAAGGCCTGGCAGCTCTTCCGCGACCCGGTGACGCCGGAGAAGCGGCGGCTCCTGGCCGAGCGCTGGGAGCGGCTCGACCCCGCTCTCCGCCTCCCCGGCCAGGGCCTCGGCCGGAAGGCCACCGGCTGCGGCGCCACGGTCGGCATCCAGCCGCGCTGCGACTTCGCCTGCACCGGCTGCTACCTGGGCCGCGAGGCGA
This sequence comes from Thermoanaerobaculia bacterium, assembly GCA_036397955.1. Lineage (GTDB taxonomy): Bacteria > Acidobacteriota > Thermoanaerobaculia > Multivoradales > UBA5704 > DASUNQ01. The sequence continues at coordinate 1,412 of DASWHY010000485.1, forward strand.
ACCACGTCCCGGCGCTCCCCACCGCCGCGATCCTCGCCCAGCTCGACGCGCTGCGCCGCCACCTCGGCCCCAAGAGCAACGTCCAGATCACCGACGGCGAGGTGACGCTCCGCCCGGTCGAGGAGCTGGTCGAGATCCTGGCCTACGCGCGCTCGATCGGCGTCGTGCCGATGGTGATGACCCACGGCGACACCTTCCGCCGCCGCCCCGGCCTGCTCGAGCGGCTGATGATCGACGGCGGCCTCTCCGAGGTGTCGATCCACGTCGACGTCACCCAGCGCGGGCGCGACGGCTATCACGCCCCGCGCTCCGAGCTCGAGCTCATGCCGCTGCGCGACGAGTTCGCGGCCATGGTGCGCGCGGCGCGGCGGCGCACCGGCCGGCCGCTGCGCGCCGCCACGACGCTGACGATCAGCCGCCAGAACCTGCCGCAGGTGGCGGACGTGGTGCGCTGGACGATCCGCAACCGCGACGCCTTCGGCCTCGTCAGCTTCCAGCCGCTGGCGCAGGTGGGGCGGACGCGGAAGAACCTGCAAGGGGTGAGCGCCGAGGAGCTGTGGGCGGAGGTGGGCAAGGCGACCGCCGAGCACGGCGCGCCGCTCGCCGGCGCCGGGCCGATGCACTTCGGCCACCCCGAGTGCACGCGCTTCGTCCCCTTCCTCGCCCTCGAGCGGCGGGGCGAAGCGCCGCGCCTGTTGCAGTTCATCCGCGACACGCCGGGCGACGTGGCGCTGATGGCGGAGTTCTTCGCCCGCGGCATCGGCGGCATCGCCTTCCGCGACGACCGGCCGCTCGAGCTGCTAGGGCGCGGCGCCGGCGTCGTCCTCACCGACCCGCGCTGGCTCCTGGGGCGCGGCCGCCGCTGGCTGGATCGGCGGCTGCGTGAAGAGGCCGGCACCAGCGTCTGGCGGCTCGCCGCCGCCGCCCTTGCCGGCCGCGTGCGGGTGGACGGCGTCACCCTGACCAGCCACCACTTCATGAGCCCGGCGGAGCTGGCGACCGAGGTCGGGCGGGCGCGCCTCGAGGCCTGTGTCTTCCGCCTCCCGTACCGCGGCGAGATGGTGCCGATGTGCCGGATGAACGCCGACGGCGTGCGCGAGGCCTTCTACGCCGAGATCGTCGCCGGCGGGGAGCTGCCCGCGGCGGCCGGCTCCCCGGCGCTGCCGGTCGTCAACTAGGCGCGAAGGCTTTCGCGCCGGGCTCCAATCAATCGATCGCGTTGACCAGCTCGACGGTGGCGCGCCAGATCGCGCCGCCGGCGCAGTCGCGCACCAGGGTCACCAGCCTCTCACCCGCGCCCCACTCGATCCACAGCCGCTCGCGCAGTCGCGCCGGCGTCACCACGCGCTCCACCGTCGCCGGCGCGAAGAGGCAGGCCGCGGCGACGAGGTCGTAGGCCGGGAAGGTGGACGACGCGTGGCGCAGGCGCGCGCGGCGGAGCCAGCGCCGGGAGCCGCGGCGGAGCGCCTCGCCCAGGGCGCCGCGGAGCTCGCGCAGCT
>DASWHY010000486.1:0-13807 GCA_036397955.1 Thermoanaerobaculia bacterium
AGCATCTCCTTCGTCCGCGCGAGGTTGGCGTGGGCCGCGACCACGAACTCGCGGACCAGCTCCTTGTCGAGCGCCGGCCCGCGGTCCGGAACGGCCGGCGGCGGCGATTGGGCGAGCAGGATGCGAGGGGCAATGACGAGCGCGCCGGCCGCGGCCAACGCCCCACCCTGTAACAGCTCTCGACGTGTCGGATTCATGTCTCCAGCATACGGCCTGCGGGCCGCCGCCACACCCGCCACAGCCAGAACGCCGCAATGAGCAGCAGGGCGAAGGCGATGGGCCCGTGCGGGGCGGCGTGGCTGACTTGCAGCTCCCAGCCGAAAGCGACGAGCAGCACGAGGGGCGGCCAGGGCGCCTTCTTCGCCGCGAGCAGGGCCCCGGCGGCGGCCAGCGCCGCGATGAAGACCGCCCAGGAGCCGGTCTCGCTGATGAACGAGCCCACGCCGCCCACCCAGGGGTCGATCCAGGTGGCGTCGAGGACCGCCGCCACCTTCTGGATGTCCGCTGGCGTCCAGTTCCCCTCGCGCGCGAGCTCCAGCGTGTGCTCGATGGTGCGCCCGAGACCGCTGCCGCCGATCGAGTCGAGCGCCGTGTAGTAGATGAGGAAGACGAACGCCGCGACGCGGGAGAGCCAGGCCAGGATTCCGGCCGGCCGCCGGTCGCTCGGTCCGAAGCTGTCGACCAGCAGCCAGAGGCCGACCGCCACCAGCCCCATCAGCACCGTCTGGATCATGTGCAGCGTGAACCACCACCCCGGCCCGAAGTAGGCCAGCGCCCCGTGCTGCGGGCTGTAGGACTCGGGCTGGGAGAGGTACGCGAACATCCCGGGATCCGTGGTGAACCCCGCGGGGTGGAAGAGCTCGATGACCAGCAGGACCAGCGGCGAGAAGAAAAGGCACAGCCACCACAGGACCGACCTCCCGGTGCCTTCGGACATGGCGGACCTCCCTCAGATGCCTGCATTCTACCTTCGGGTCCGACCCTCCCAACGCCCATCTGTGGCCTCGCGCCCTTACAATGGCTTGCACTCGTTGGAGGCGGCCCATGGCAACCCTCAAGATCGACCTGCCCGAGAAGGTGCTCGCCGAGCTCAACTCCTCGCGCGAGGAGGTGGAGAAGGACGTGCGTTTGGCGGCGGCCATCGAGTGGTACCGCCGAGGGCTCATCTCGCAGGGACGAGCCGCCGAGCTGGCGGGAGTCCCGAGGGCCGATTTCATCGACGAGCTCGCGCGGCGGAAGATCGACGTCTTCCAGGTGGATTTCGAGGACCTGAAGGCGGAGACGGGGCTTGCCTAGTGCTGCCGTCTGCGACGCGTCGCCTCTCATCTACTTGGCGCGCGCCGACAGGCTGTGGCTAGCTCGAGCGCTCTCCCCGACGATCCTCGTTCCCCACGCGGTCGCCGAGGAGATCGAGGCCAAGGGCGAAGGCGATCTGGCGGCTCAGGCTCTGAAGACGACCGGTTGGCTGGAGATCGTCGATTCGCCGGTGCCGCGGGAGATCCTGGAGTGGGGCCTCGGACGCGGGGAGGCTGCCGTCCTCGCTTGGGTGCACGCCAACCGCGGAACGCTCGCAATCCTCGATGATCGAGAAGCCCGCGCCGCGGCGCGGTCGCTGCGGGTGCCGGTGATCGGCACGCTCGGGATCGTCCTCAAGGCGAAGCGTGCGGGTTTGATCGCGGCGGCTCGGCCCGAGGTGAAGCTGCTCGTCGAGCAGGGTATGTACCTGTCCGACGAAGTCGTCGATCGAGCCCTGGCGCTGGTAGGCGAGTAGGCGACATATCTCTTCGCGTGCCAAATCGGACGCCGGAGAGCGGCAAGGGTCGCCAACGGCCGGCGACGGGGTTTGCGGCGCAAACGGGGCGTTCTGCACGCGAAGAGCGACTTTCACGCGCGAAGAGGGCGCCGGGAGCCCGAACTCGGAGCTGGAGCGGCCATCTCGAAGATGGAGCGCTGATCTCGGAGATGGGGCGCCCAGCTCGGAGATCGAGCGCCGGTCAGGGAGCTTGGGCGCCCAGCTCGGAACTCAGGCGCCCATCTCGGAGATGGAGCGCCGATCTTCGAGCTGGAGCGTCCATCTCCGTCCCGCGCCTTTTTGGCGCGCTTTTGGCCCCCCTACCGCGCCCTTGCCCGCGCTCGGCGCCTCCCGTACACTCCCTCGGAAATTTCGCCGTCCCCCAAGGAGAAGGCCGCATGAGTGCACTGGTCGAGGAACGGGGCGGGCACGCGCACGACGCCGCCCACCACGACGAGCCGGGCTTCTGGCGGAAGTACGTCTTCTCGCAGGACCACAAGGTGATCGGCATCCAGTACGGCTTCACCGCCCTCACCTTCCTGCTCTTCGGCTTCACCCTGATGATGATGATGCGCTGGCAGCTCGCCTACCCCGGCAAGCCGCTGCCGCTGATCGGCGGCCTCTTGGGAGAGGGCCAGGCCTCCGGCGGCATCATGCTCCCCGAGTTCTACAACCAGCTCGGGGCGATGCACGGCACGATCATGGTCTTCATGGGCATCGTGCCGCTCGCCGTCGGCGCCTTCGGCAACTTCGTCGTGCCGCTGCAGATCGGCGCCCCCGACATGGCGTTCCCCAAGCTCAACATGGCGAGCTACTGGTTCTACTTCGTGGGCGGGGTGACCATGCTGGCGAGTTTCTTCGCGCCGGGCGGGGCCGCCAACTCCGGCTGGACCTCGTACCCGCCGCTCGCCGACATCGCCACCGCCGGCCAGACCTGGTGGCTCGTCGGCATGCTCTTCCTGATCTTCTCCTCGCTGCTCGGCGCCACCAACTTCCTGGTCACCATCATCCAGCTCCGCGCCCCGGGCCTCACCTGGTTCCGGCTGCCGTTCTTCGTCTGGGCGCAGTTCGTGACCTCGTTCCTGCTGCTGCTCGCCTTCCCGGCGCTGCAGGCCGCGGCGATCCTGCAGTTCATGGACCGCGTCGCCGGCACCAGCTTCTTCCTGCCGGAGGGGTTGGTCGTCTCGGGCAAGGCCCTCGAGGTCGCCGGCGGCGGCAGCCCGCTGCTCTGGCAGCACCTCTTCTGGTTCCTCGCCCACCCCGAGGTCTACGTCCTCATCCTCCCCGCCTTCGGCATCGTCGCCGAGATCATCGCCAACAACACGCGGAAGCCGCTCTTCGGCTACCGCTCGATGGTCTACGCGCTGATCTTCGTCGGCTTCATGTCGTTCATCGTCTGGTCCCACCACATGTTCCTGACCGGCATGGGGACGGCGATCTCGACCTTCTTCCAGACCACGACGATGATCATCTCGATCCCCTCGGTGATCATCCTCTCGGCCCTCTTCCTGTCGCTCTGGGGGGGCTCGATCCGCTTCAACACGCCGATGCTCTTCGCCCTGGCCTTCCTGCCGATGTTCGGCATCGGCGGCTTGACCGGGCTGCCGCTCGGGCTCGCCGCCGCCGACATCCATCTCCACGACACCTACTACGTCATCGGCCACTTCCACTACGTGGTGGCGCCGGGGACGATCTTCGCCATGTTCGCCGGCATCTACTACTGGTTCCCCAAGGTGACCGGCAAGAAGATGAACGAGCTGCTGGGGAAGATCCACTTCTGGCCCTCGTTCCTGTTCATCAACGGCGTCTTCATGCCGATGTTCTGGCAGGGGCTGGCCGGGGTCTCGCGCCGCCTCTACGACGGCGGCCAGCAGTACGCCCACGCCCAGGACGTGCTCTGGCTCAACGAGGTGATGTCGGTCTCGGCCTGGTGCCTGGGCCTGGCGCAGATCCCCTTCGTCGTCAACTTCTTCTGGAGCATGGCGAAGGGCAAGCGCGTGGCCGACAACCACTGGCAGGCGACGACCCTGGAGTGGGCCGCCGCCCCCTCGCCGCCGATCCCGCACGGCAACTTCGCGCAGGTGCCGACGGTGGTGCGCGGCCCCTACGAGTACAGCGTGCCGGAGGCGCCCGCCGCCTTCCTGACGCAGAACGGCGACGCCGCCGAGGAGGCGGCCTGAGCCATGCAGATCCCCTACACGGTCGAGCCGCGGCCGGACACCGGCCTCTTCAACGCCAAGCTCGGGATCTGGCTCTTCCTGGCCTCCGAGGTGATGCTCTTCGGCGCCCTCTTCTCCTCCTACGTGCTGCTGCGCACCGGCGCCACGAGCTGGCCGCACGGCTCCGAGTACCTGAACGTCTGGCTCGCGACGCTCAACACCCTGATCCTCATCGGCTCTTCGGTGACGATGGTCATGTCGTGGGCCTCGCTCAAGCTCGGCGACTTCAAGAAGTACCGGCTCTACATGGGGCTGACGATCCTGGCCGGCCTCGGCTTCATGGTGGTCAAGGGGTTCGAGTACGGCGCCAAGTTCGAGCACCACCTCTATCCTTCGACCAACACCTTCCTCGCCATCTACTTCACGCTGACCGGCCTGCACGGCCTGCACGTGCTCGGCGGGATGATCGTCAACGGCTACTTCTGGGGGCCGGGCTCGAAGCTCTGGCGGCGCGATCCCGAGCGCTTCGCCAACCGCATCGAGGTGGCCGGGCTCTACTGGCACTTCGTGGACCTGGTGTGGATCTTCCTGTTCCCGACGCTGTACCTGCTCTGACGGAGGCGACGGAGGCGCGATGAGCGGACACGACGTGGAGGCGATCCGCCGGCAGACCCGGACGTACGTGCTGGTCTTCGCGGCGCTGGCGACCCTGACGGTGGTGACGGTGGCGGCGAGCCGCCTCCACCTGGCGACCGGCATGACGATTGCGGTGGCCCTGTTCATCGCGGCCGTCAAGGGGTCCCTGGTGGCCGGCTACTTCATGCACCTGCTCGACGAACGGCGGGCGATCTACTGGCTGCTGGCGCTGACGGTGGTCTTCTTCATCGTCCTGATGACCATCCCCTTGGGCACCGAAGGGAACACCATCGGCGTCCGGCACGGGACGGGCTAGCGCGCGATGCCGCTCTCCCTGCGCTCCTTCCACCTCTTCTTCATCGCCGCCTCGGTGCTGCTCTCGGCGTGGGTGGGGGTGTGGGGGATCGGTGCCTGGCGCGCCTCGGGCGGCGGCTCGGAGCTGGGGATGGGGCTCTTCTTCTTCGCCGTCGCCGCGGTGCTCGCGGTCTACGGCCTGCGGGTGCGCGACAAGCTCCGCCGCATCGCGCCGGAGGAGGAGTGAGGTGACCGGCTGGGCCGCCGCCTGCGCCACCTGCTTCGGCGCCGCCGACGCGCCGATCGTCGGCGGCATGAACAACGCCATCCTCTTCCTGCTCGGCATTGTGGCGCTGATGTGGGTCGGCTTCGGCAAGCTCTTCTGGGACTTCTGGCGCCGCTCGCAGCGGGTCTCCCGGGCGGCGCCCCGGCTGCGGCTGCTCAAGGGGGGGAAACCCTAGATGGAGAGATTCCTCAACCTGCCGCTCAACGGCGCGGCGCACGGCGGGGAGCTCGACTTCCTGACCGGCCTCGTCCACTGGCTGATGGCCATCCTCTTCGTCGGCTGGGCCGTCTACTTCGTGGTGGCGCTGATCCGCTTCCGCGGCGGGCGGCAGCAGACGGCGCGCTACGCCGGCGCCAAGGGGCACTTCTCGACCTACGGCGAGGTCGGGGTGGCGGTGGTCGAGATCGCGCTGCTGATCGGCTTCGCGGTGCCGATGTGGGCGCGGCGGGTGGCGGCGCTGAGCCCCGAGGAGCGGCAGCGGGCGATCGAGGTGCGGGTGGTGGGGGAGCAGTTCGCCTGGAACATCCACTACCCCGGGGCCGACGGCCGCTTCGGGCGCACCGACGTCAAGCTCATCTCGACCGGCACCAACCCGCTGGGGATCGACCGCAACGACCCGGCGGCGGCCGACGACGTCACGACGATCAACCAGCTCCACCTCGAGGTCGACCGCCCGGCCTACATCCGCCTCTCCACGAAGGACGTGATCCACAGCTTCTTCCTGCCCACCATGCGGGTCAAGCAGGACGCCATCCCGGGGATGGAGATCCCGATCCACTTCACCCCCACGGTGGCGACCCCGGCGGAGGCGACGCTCCCCGGCTGCGCCGCCACGATGGACTGCTGGGAGATCGCCTGCGCCCAGCTCTGCGGCCTCTCCCACTACCGGATGAAGGGCTTCCTCACCGTCCACGACGCCGCCGGCTACCAGGCCTGGCTCGCCGGCGCCGCCCCCAAGCCGCCGGCCCCGCCGGCCCCAGCGACCGCCCCCGCACCCTAGATCGCCCCGCCGCGAAGGATTTCGCCGCTCCGCGCATCCAACGCGCAGAGAGGAGGAATCCATCCATGAGAACGAGCATCGGACTGGCTCTGGCCCTGGCGGCCGCCCTCGCCCTGCCGCAGGCCGCCCGCGGCGCGGACGAGTTCACCACCGACTTCCGCATCGAGGACTGCACCTGGTCGGCCTGGGGGCGGGAGAACCCCTACTTCAGCCTGCGGCCCGGCCGCCAGCAGGTCCTCGAAGGCGAGGAGGACGGCACCGAGGTCCGGGCGGAGGTCACCATGCTGCACGAGACCGAGACGATCCACTTCACGACCGCCAAGGGCAAGCCGCTGACGGTCGTCACCCGGGTCATGGAAGAGCGGGAGTTCGAGGACGGGGTGATCGCGGAGGTGTCGCGCAACTGGGTCGCCCGCTGCGTCCAGACGAGCAACATCTTCTATTTCGGCGAAGAGGTGGACGACTACGAGGACGGCGTGCTGGTGGGCCATTCAGGCGAATGGCGCGCCGGGGTGGACGGCGCCCAGCCCGGGCTCCTCATGCCGGGCAGCTTCCTGCTCGGCGCGCGGTACTACCAGGAGGTCGCGCCGGACGTTGCCGAGGACCGGGGGGAGAACGCGCGCCAGGGGTTCGCGGTGGCGGTCCCGGCCGGCATCTTCACCGAGTGCGTGCAGGTCGACGAGACCAACCCGCTTGACAGCGATCCCGAGGCGGTGGACGTGAAGATCTTCTGCCCCGGCGTCGGGATCGTCAAGGACGAGGAACTGGAGCTGGTCTCGTTCGGCGTGGTGCCCTAGGAGGTAGGCTGCGTACCCACGATGCGAACGGGTTGGCGGGAGCCGATGGGCGCGGGCGAGGCGGAGCGGACGCTCGTCGCGAGGATGCTCGCCGGAGACCGGGCCGCGTTCGAGGTCTTCTCCGACGCCTACATCCCGGCGGTCTACCGCTTCGCCCAGCGCCACCTGCGCGACCGCGAGCTGACGCGCGAGATCGTGCAGGCGACCATGTGCAAGGCGATCGCGAAGCTGGCGACCTTCCGCGGCGAGTCGGAGCTGATGACCTGGCTCTGCGCCTGCTGCCGCAACGAGATCGCCGCCCACTTCCGGCGCGAGGGCCGGAGGGACCAAGAGATGACCCTGACGGGCACTGACATCGCGGCCGACGCGGCCCTCGTCCCGGGACCCCCGGGGCCGGAGCAGGCGCTGCTCGCCAAGGAGCGCGCCGGGCTGGTGCACGCCGTCCTCGACGGCCTGCCGCCGCACTACAGCCTGGCGCTCGAATGGAAGTACGTCGAGCGCCTGCCGGTCGAGAGGATCGCCGCGCGGCTGGGGGTGCGGACGAAGGCCGCGGAGTCGCTGCTGACGCGCGCCCGGCAGGCCTTCCGCGACGCCTTCCGGCGGGTCACCGGGCCGGAGGCGGCGGCCGCGGACGCCCCGTTCGAGCGCCGGCGGCGCGAGGTGACGGCGTCGTGAGCGACCCCCGGCTCGACACGCGAATGACGGAGTCGCCGGCCGACGAGGCGGCGGTGCGCGAGCTCGTCGAGAGCGCCGGCCGCCGCCCGGCGGTGCCGGCCGAGGACCTGGCCGCCATCCGCGCCGCGGCGCGGCGCGAGTGGGAGGCGCTGGCGGCGGCCGAGCGCCGGCGGCGCTTCCGCCGCACCCTGCCGCTGGCGCTCGCGGCGACCCTGCTCATCGCCCTCGGGATCGGCTGGTGGTGGTCGGTGCGGGACGCGGCGCCGGCCGCGGTGGAGCGAGTCGCCACCGTGCAGCTCGTCAAGGGGGACGCGGGGGTGGCGGCAGGCGCCGTCCTCGCCGCCGGCACGACGGTCGAGACCGGCGGCGGCGGCCGCGTTGCCCTGCGGCTGGCGGGGGGTGAGTCGGTCCGCCTCGACGCCGGCACCCGGCTCCGGCTCGCTTCCGCCTCGCGCCTGGACCTCGAGCGCGGCGCGGTGTACGTGGACTCGGCGGGCGCGGCTGGCGGCGGCGGGCTCGTCGTCGGCACCCCCTGGGGCAGCGTGCGCGAGGTCGGCACCCAGTTCGAGGTCCGTATGGAGCCCGCGGGCGGTGTGGCGCTGCGGGTGCGGGTGCGCGAGGGGTCGGTCGCCCTCGTTCGCCGCGCGGCGCCGGACGCACCGGTCGCCGCCGGCGGCGAGCTGCGGCTGGGGCGCGACGGCCGCCTCGGCCGCGGGCGCGTCGAGCCGCAGGGGCCGGCCTGGGACTGGGTGCTGGCGGCGGCGCCGAGCTACGAGATCGAGGGATCGACGTTGCGCGACTACCTGCTCTGGGTGTCGCGCGAGACCGCCTGGCGCCTGCAGTACGAGGACGAGGCGCTGGCCGAGCTGGCGACGACGATCCGCCTCCACGGCTCGATCGAGGGCATGGCCCCCGACGCCTCGGTCGCCGTCGTCCTGCCGGGGAGCGGCCTCGACTACCGCCTCGAAGGCGGCGCGCTGCGCATCACCCGCGCCGGCGGCTGAGCGCCCTGCTCACAGCTCGAGGCTGATGCCGGCCGACGGGATGATCCCGGGCCACCCCTCCTCCTGGATCACCAGGCTCCCCTCGTCCTCGTCGATCTCGATGTCGAAGCCGGCGACGTTCTTGCGGTCGTAGAGGTTCTGCACGTCGAAGAAGAGGTCGAGCGACGCCGCGCCGATCCGCCAGCGGCGGCTGGCGCGCACGTCGAGGCGGTGATAGTCGGGGAGACGCGCGCTGTTGAGCGGTCCGAGGACCGGCCGGTACTCGACGTCCCCTTCGTCGTCCACCGCCGCCACGAGCGACAGCGGCGTCGTCGGCCAGCCGGTGTGGAGGCGCCAGGCGAAGTTGACCCGCCAGTGGCTGCCGGCGCGCAGGTCGAGGTCGAGGTTCAGGCTGTGCGTCTGGTCGAACTGCCGCGGCACGCGGCGGCCGGCGATCTCGTCCTCGGTCGTGGCGTAGGTGTAGTTGACCCACCAGGCGGCGCGCGGCCCGGCTTCGCCGCGCAGGAAGAGCTCGACCCCTTCGGCGACGCTCTCCTCGGGGGCGATGCGCACCCGGTCGGGCTCGACCTCGGGGAAGACGTTGATCGGCTCGAAGAGGTTCTCGAAGCGCTGCCGCGGGTTGGCGACGCCGCGGCGGTAGAGCTCGAGGCGCAGCTCCCAGTCGCGGCCGCCGGGAGCGCCGAGCAGGGTCTCGAAGCCCAGGACGCGGTGCTCCGAGCGCTCGACGCGGTGGAACGCCGTCTCGCCGTCCTCGACCTCCAGCTCGTAGGGGCGCTGGCTCTGGTGGAAGCGCCCCCAGGCGGCGCGCACGACGCTGCGCTCGCCGACCGCCCAGGCGAGGTTGAAGCGCGGGCTGGTGTGGCTCTCGCGGGTCTGCGAGTGGCGGTCGTGGCGCAGGCCGAGCTCCAGGGTCAGCGGCTCGCCGAGCCGCAGGCGGTCGCTGGCCCAGGCGCCCCAGTCCCGCTCGTCGAACTCGCCGGCGAAGACCGTGGTGTCCTGGCCGAAGTCGTGGCGGATGCGCGCCAGCGGCTCGTCGAGCTCGCGCTCGGCGGCGTAGTCGTACTCGGTCTCCAGCTCGCGCCGCTGCCAGCCCGCCTGCACCAGGTGCCGCGGCGTCTGCCACTGCCAGCCCTGGCGCAGCTCGAAGACGCCGGTGTCGCGGTTGTCGAGGATGCCGAAGCGCGCGTCCTCCTCGAGCTCGTCCCCCCGCCGCTCGCGCTCGACGCGGGCGCCGGCGATGGCGGACTCCAGCGACTGGGTGGCGCCCAGCAGCGCCTGGTGGGTCAGCCACTGGTAGGCGTTGTCGTACTCGGTCTCGAAGCGCTTGGTCTCCTCGCCCAGGTCCTCGAAGTCGAGCTCGTCGAAGGAGCGCAGGAAGTTGGCGCGCAGGCCGTGGCGGGCGGTCAGGTAGTAATCGACCTTGCCGAAGCCGTCCCAGTAGCGGGGGTCCTCGTCCCCCAAGAGCTTCCCCAGGAGGTCGCTCGAGCCGCGCCGCGCCTCGACCAGCCAGGCGCCCCTCTCGCCGGCGAAGGTGCCGCCGCCGCCGGCGTGGAAGCCGAGGATGCCGGCGCCGAGCCGCAGGTGCGCCCCGCCGCTCGGCCGCATCGTCGTCATGTCGAGGACGCCCCCCATGCGGTCGCCGTAGCGGGCCGGGAAGCCGCCGGTCGAGAGGTCGGCGCCGCTCAGAGTGGCGGGGGCGATCAGGCTGAGCGGGCTCTCGAAGTCCTGGAGGTGGAAGGGCTCGAACAGCTCCTGGCCGTCGAGCACGATCTGGGTCTCGTCGTCGCGCGCGCCGCGGACGTGGAAGCGGGCGCTGACGTCGTTGGCCGCCGTCCCGGGCAGCAGCGAGAGGGCGCGGAAGAAGTCGTCGCCCAAGTGGGGCAGGGTGAGGATCTCGTCGCGGCTCAAGCCGAGGAGGCCGACCGGGTCCTCGCGCAGCAGCGAGATCTTGCTCGGCGTGACGACGATCTCCTCGTGGATCTCGAGCGGGGGCTCGGGGGCGGCGGGGGGAGTCGCGGGCACGGCGGCGCCGGGCGCGCCGGGCGCGGGCGCCGCGGCGGCCGGCGCGGCGGGGCGCCGCACGACGACGACGATGCCGTTCGGCGCCTCCCGCGCGGCGAGGCCGTGCGGGGCGAGGATCTCGTCGAGGACGCGGCGCGGCTCGGCGGCGGCCGGCTCGGCCTCGACCCGCATCTCCGGGCGCACCACGTTGCTGGTGAAGACCAGGCGCAGGCCGCGGGCGCGGAGGTCGAGGAGGGCCTCTTCGAGGCTGCGGCCGGCGTAGCGCGCCTCGGCGGCGAGGAGGAGCGGCGCCTGCGCCAGGCTGCCGAGGAGCAGCAGGACCGTCAAGAACGGGGCCGGGCCGGGGAGGAGGTTACGCCGCGCTGCGGTCATCGCTGACGTCGCTCAAAACGCCGCGAGGATAACAGGCTGATCGGAGCCCTGACGGCTAGAATCCCGCCAAGTGCTCACCGTCCGCGACCTGCCGGCCGTCAACGCGGCGCTCAACCTGACCTCGGCGGTGCTGTTGGTCATCGCCTGGCGGCTCATCCTCCGCCGGCGGATCACCGCCCACCGCAACGTCATGCTGGCCGCCCTGGCCTGCTCGGTCCTCTTCCTCGCCTCCTACCTCACCTACCATTACCACGTGGGCTCCGTCCGCTTCCCCGGGACTGGGGCCGCGCGCACCGCCTACCTCGGGATCCTCCTCACCCACACCGTGCTCGCCGCGACGGTGCCGTTCCTCGCCGTCATCACCGTCACCCAGGCCTTCCGCCGCCGCTTCCCGCGGCACGTCCGCATCGCCCGCTGGACGCTGCCGATTTGGCTCTACGTCTCGGTCACCGGCGTGGTCGTCTACTGGATGCTCTACCGGATGCAATGGTGACGCGCCCCCCGAGCCTCCGCCCGCCGCTCCTCCTCGCCCTCTTCATCGTCGCCACCGCCCCGTTCATGGGGACGCTGCGCGACCTTCTCCTCGACCTCTTCGGCCGCCGCTTCGTGCTGGCGCTGGCGGCCGGCTTCGCGCTGGCGGTGGCGGGGCTGGTCGCGGCGGCGGCGCTGCGCGTCCGCGAGCCGCGCCGGCCGGCGCGGCTGCTGCGGCTCGGCGGGCTGGCGCTGGCGCTGGTGCTGCTGGGCGTGCAGGTGGTCGGCTTCGGCACGGGCAACCTGCAGGTCGACGCGGTCGAGCGCATCCACTTCCTGGAGTACGGCGCCCTGGGGCTCCTCTTCTACCGAGCCTTCCGCCGCCACGCCGACGCCTCGGCCCTGCCGCTGACGGTGCTGGCGGTGGCGCTCGTCGGGGTCGTCGACGAGGCGGTGCAGTGGTGGATGCCGGTGCGCTCCGGCGACGTGCGCGACGTGGCGCTCAACGCCTACGCCGGGCTGTGCGGCCTCCTCTTCGGGGTGGCGCTGGAGCCGCCGCGCGGCTTCCGCTGGCGGCCCGACCTGCCCGCGGCGCGGCGCATCGGCCGCACCGCCGCCGTCGCCCTCCTTGCCTTCGCCCTCTTCTTCGACCGCGCGCACCTGGGCTACGAGATCGCCGACCCGGAGATCGGCCGCTTCCGCTCGTTCCACTCGCGCGAGCAACTGGCCGAGCTCAAGGCCGAGCGGGCGCGCGCCTGGGCCGCCGACCCGCCGGCCGGCCTCGCGCCGCTGGGCAAGGAGGACTTCTACCTCACCGCCGCCGGCTGGCACGTCGAGCACCGCAACACCAGCTACCACCGCGGCGACTGGTTCCACGCCTGGAAGGAGAACCGGATCCTGGAGGTCTACTACACGCCTTTCCTGGCGCTCCGCTCCTTCCGGCCGCCCCACGCGCCGCACCGCCTGCCCGAGGCGCAGCGCAGCGAGATCAACGCCAAGCGCCCGCGCCCCGACCCCGTGCCCTACGAGAGCCCGGTGCTGCGGGGGCGGGTGGCGGTGGTGCCGCGGGCGAGCTTCGGGGTGGTGATGGGACTGCTGGCGGCGGCCGCGGCGCTGCTCCCCGAGCTGGGCCGGAGGCGGCGTGCATTCGACCGCTACTGAGTCTCGAGGATCTCTCTGGCGATTCGCGCTTTCTCGTTGTCGGTGGCGCCTTTGGCGAGGCTCCACAGGCGCGAGTGGATCCGCCGGTGCTCGTCGACGAACCACGGGTCCTCGAAGCGCCTGCCCGCCTCCGCGGTGTTCGTTCCGAACCCCCAGTGCACGATCACCGTGCCGCCGAGGATGGCGAAGCCGAAACCCGGCGGAAAGCGATAGTGCGTGAGGTGGTGGAAGTCCTCCGCGAAGATGACGCGCGCTTCGACGTTCTCTCGCCGCGCGTCCAGGTGGTCTCTCAGCACGGTCTTTTCCGCGGGTGAGAACCTCTTCCCCGGCTCCTGAATGAAGATTCGCTTGATCTTGATCCCCTGCTCGGCCTTGCGATAGTTGGCCTCGTAATAGGCCTGCACGTCGGGATCGTCCCAGGCTTTTTGACCGCAGACCGCCAGGATCTCGCGGACCCTTTCGTGGAGCCCATCGATGACCTCTCGCAGCTCCGTCGTGCAGTCGGACACGGACTTCAGCGAGCGGCTCTCGTCCGCCAGTTGACTCAACGGGCGCCGCACCCGTTGCTGCATCTGGTCGCGCAGGTAGAGGAGGTAAGGCTCCGTGACCCCCCTGAGGCCGGAGCCCTCCTCCCTGATCCTCTCCTCGATGGTTTTCCGGTGGCGCTCAAGCGTCCACCCCAGCGAAAAGCTCAGGAGCGCGATGAGGAGCGAGATGGGGCCGATGACCGGTGGGGGCACCCGCGAGGTGCGGAACACGGCCTCGAGGAACAGGATAAGGAGCCCGCCCCCGAAGGCGATGGCCCCGGGTACATACCAGCGGTTGTACCAGGGATCGCGGTGGCTGGCGGCCGGTCGGCGCGGCATGGGGTTACGGCCAGATGCTAACGCAGGGATCCCCCGCTGCGGCGGGGCCGCGCCGCGCTCTCCGCATCACTTGCCGCGCGCGGTCCCCGGCGGCCGCTTGCCGCGAGCCTTGCCGCCGGCCCGGTCCCGCTGCCAGCAGATCGGGCACCGGCTCCCTCGGTACTTGTGCCCGCGGCTGCAAGTCTTCCACCCGCCTCGGTTCGCTGTGGCCATTGCGTCCTCCCTGGAAGCTCAGCGGCGAGCGGGCGATGAAGGCTGCAGAAGGGGCCCCA
>DASWHY010000487.1:0-1780 GCA_036397955.1 Thermoanaerobaculia bacterium
GGGGTGGGGTGCCCCCCCCCGCGCTGGGGGGGTGGGTCGGGGAGGGGGGTGAGGGGGGTCAGTTACTCGCCACCGCAGATCCCAGGTGCTCATCCATCAAATGCTCGCCGAGCCACTGCGCGAGCACTTCGGCCGGCACCGGCGCAAGGGTCGCCGTGAGCTGCCGCTCGGCGCCGTCGCGGCGGACGGTGTAGCTGATCTGCTTGCCGGGGCCGAGGTTGGCCTTGGCCTTCTTGAGCGCCTCGCTGTTGGCCTCGTTCAGAGCGACCCCGTTGAGGGCCACCAGGACGTCGCCGACGCGAAACCCGGCTTTGGCCGCCGGGCTGTCGGGCGCGACCGCGGTGATCGCGTAGGCGCCGGCCGCGTTCTTCTCCTTCTCGACCCCGAGGTAGCCCCAGGCCTTCATCTTCTCGACGCGCGCCTGGAGGGCCGCCTCCGAGGTCCCTTCGGTGCACTTGCCGTGCGCGCCGCCGGCCTTGGCGCCGCCGGCGAAGCTCAGCGCGAGGGCGACTGCGAGGAATCCTGCCGTCCACTTGGTCATGATCCGCCTCCTTGGGTTTGCGGCTTCGCGGAGTGCCCGCTCGCCATGCCCGCAGACTAGGAGGGCGCGGTCGTAAATGTCCTTACGCCGCGGTAAAACCTTGCAAACCAGGTAATCAATTCGTAAAAGCGCCGTCCGGCCTCTTGCGCCGCCCGTACGCTGCCCTATCATGACGCCCGGACCGACGACCATGCGCCTCGCCAACCTCGCCCGCCGGCACGCCCTTCCGCTCGGCTTCCTCGCCGTGCTGGCGCCGCTCGCGCTGCTGCTCGCTCTCCAGTACCGCTGGCTGGTCAAGCTCGACGAGACCTCGGCCCTCGCCCAGCAGAAGCAGCTCGACAACTACCTCGAAGGGGTGGCGGCGGACGTCAAGTGGCTCTACAGCACGAAGATGGAGCGGGCGCTCAACCTGCCGTCGCCGTTGTTCACGGAGGGGAAGCTCGAGAAGGTAGCCTACTTCTTCCGCAAGGAGACGCCGCCGGGCGTGCGGCGCCTCCTCGCCGCCAGCTTCGCCGGACCGGAAAAGGGCGAGCTCCGCCACTTCGACCCCAAGGCCGGCTGCTGGTACGAGCCCGGGTGGAGCGACGAGGAGCGGGCGATCTGGATCGCCATCAGCCCCTGGTCGACGCAGGCGCACAAGGGGGCGCCGCTCGAGAAGACCTCGCTGGTCGTCGAGGAGCGCGACCCGCGCTCGCGCATCCTCCTTTTCCCGATCACCGACGAGACTTCGCAGGTCGTGGGGATCACCGGCCTGATCCTCGACGAGGCGCACTTCCGCACCGCCGTCCTGCCGGCGGCGATCGAGCACGCGCTCCCCAAGTACTTCGGCGGCCACCCGGCCGACGACTTCGTGGTCACGGTGCGCGACCGCGGCGGCGTCCTGGTCTACACGACCGACCCCAAGAGGCGGCTGCGCGAGGAGGCGAAGAAGCCCTTCTCCCTGGTCTTCACCGACTGGACGATGGGGCTGGCCAGCCGCCACGCCACCATCGCCGAGGTCGCGCACCGCAGCTTCGGCGTCAACATCGGCCTCTCGGCGCTGCTCGCCACTGTGCTGCTGGGCGGCGTCGTCCTCGCCCTGCGCTCCGCCTCGCGCGCAGTCAAGCTGTCGGCGATGAAGAGCGACTTCGTCTCCAACGTCAGCCACGAGCTGCGCACGCCGCTGGCCTCGATCCGCGTCTTCGGCGAGCTGCTGCGGCTCGGCCGCGTCGAGAGCCTCGAGCGCGCGCGCGAGTACGG
>DASWHY010000488.1:0-8424 GCA_036397955.1 Thermoanaerobaculia bacterium
CTGGCGGTGGGGCGGACGCTCGTCGCGATCCTCGAGAACGGCCAGCAGGAGGACGGCTCGGTCGTGCTGCCCGCCGCCCTCCGCCCCTTCCTCGGCGGCCTGGAGCGGATTACCGCCTCACGCTAGGCTGTTTCCGTCCCCAGCGGAGGGGTGGCTGAGCGGTCGAAAGCAGCGGTCTTGAAAACCGCCGGCCCGCAAGGGTCCGTGGGTTCGAATCCCACCCCCTCCGCCAATCCCTTCTAGTACGATCCTCCTTCCCGGCAGACAAGGCGGAAGGAGGTCCAGGATGGCCGAAGGACCGGAGGTCGGGCTCAACGTCAAGATCGCCGACGAGGACCTGAAGGGCCGCTACTCGAACCTGCTGCGCATCACCCACACGCGCGAGGAGTTCATCCTCGACTTCATCAACCTGGTGCCGCCGCAGGGGATCGTCACCGCGCGCATCGTGACCAGCCCGGGGCACCTGAAGCGCATCCTGCGCGCGCTGGCGGTCAACCTCGAGCGCTACGAGGAGGCCTTCGGGGAGATCCCCGAGGCGCCGGAGCCGGCCGGGGACGGGAACGTGCACTGACACCGGACACCGGCCGTGACCCTCTCGCCCCACGCGCGCCGCTGGACCGCGGGGCTGGCGCTGCCGCTCCTGGCCGCGCTCTGGGCGGTGCCGGCGGTGGGCGTGCAGCCGCCGGAGCGGCGGCCGGAGAACGCTGGGGTCGCGGGCTGGATGGACGGCCCGGTACGCTGGCTCCTGACCCCCGACGAGGCGCGGCGGCTGCGCAAGCTGCGCACCGGGCGCGAGGCGATCTCCTTCCTCGAGGAGTTCTGGAAGCGGCGCGACCCCACCCCCGACGACCGCGCCAACCCCTTCGCCGAGCAGTTCCAGGAGCGGGTGGAGGCCGCCGACCACCTCTACCCCGAAGCCGGGACGCGCGGCTGCATGACCGACCGCGGCCGCGCCCTCATCCTCCTCGGGCCGCCGCCGTTGCTGCGTTACGAGCAGCAGGAGGTCCCGGCCTGGGAGCGCGGCCGTGAGGGGGACCGGCCGGTGCGCGACACCCGTCGCATCGTCGTCGAGAGCTGGGTCTACCCGCGGCCGGAGCTGCCGCCGGCGCTCGCCGGTCTCCTCGACGACGAGCCGGAGGTCAAGGTCGTCTTTGTCGTCGAGCCGCGGCGGGCCTACATGGTGGCCGGCGAGCGCTACCTCGAGCTGGCCGCCCGCGCCGCGGTGCGGGATAGCATGCCGTAGCGCCGCGGCGGCGCCCCTGACGCGGAGGCACGGATGCGCACGAAGACGATGGCTCTGGCGGTGATCCTCGCGGCGTCCGCCGCGGCCTGCCGCCCGAGCGGCGAGACGGTCGAGGAGCCGGCGGCGACCGCGACCACGGAGCAGGAGACCCCCGGCATGGAGATCGCCCCCGACGTCGAGCAGCGCCTCGCCAAGCTCACCGCGGTGCGCTTGGAGGCCGATCTCTCCGCCCTCTCGCCGGCGGACCGCCGGGTGCTCGACCTGCTGGTCGAGGCGTCGCGCGCGATGGACGAGATCTTCCTGCGCCAAGTCTGGGCCGGAAACCCCGAGCTGCGGCAGCGGCTCGCCGCCGCGCGGGGGCCGCGCGTCGAGGCGGCGCGCGACTACTTCGCCATCAACTTCGGCCCCTGGGACCGGCTGGCGGAGCTGGAGCCCTTCATCGGCAGCATGCCCCACCCCGACGGTGCGGGCTACTACCCCGTAGACATGACGAAAGCGGAATTCGAGCGCTGGGTGGCGCAGCACCCGGAGGAGCGGGAGGCGTTCATCTCGACGACCACGGTGATCCGTCGCGAGAGGGACCGGCTGGTGGCCGTCCCCTATGCGGGCGAGTACGCCGCCTGGCTGGAGCCGGCCGCCCGGCTCCTCCGCCAGGCCGCGGAGGCGACCGACAACGCCTCGCTCGAGCGCTTCCTCACGCTGCGCGCCGACGCCTTCTCGAGCGACGACTACTACGCCTCCGACATGGCCTGGATGGACCTCGACGCCCCGGTCGAGGTGACGATCGGCCCCTATGAGACCTACGAGGACTCGCTCTTCGGCTACAAGGCGGCCTACGAGTCGTTCGTGACGGTGGCGCTGCCGGCCGAGTCGGCGGCGCTCGCCCGCTACAAGGAGCGTCTCCCCTGGCTCGAAGGGAACCTGCCGCTGCCCGCGGAGCACAAGAACCGGACGCGCGGCAGCGAGAGCCCGATCCGCGTCGTCGACGAGGTCTTCACCGCCGGCGACACCCACGCCGGCGTGCAGACGCTCGCCTTCAATCTGCCCAACGACGAGCGGGTGCGCGAGGCCAAGGGTTCGAAGAAGGTGCTACTGCGCAACATCATGCGCGCCAAGTACGACCGCATCCTGCTGCCCATCGCCGAGCGCGTGCTCGTCCCCGAGCAGGTCGGCGACGTCTCCTGGGACGCTTACTTCAACGAGGTCCTCCACCACGAGCTGTCGCACGGCCTGGGGCCGGGGACGATCACCGTCGGCGGCCGCAAGACCGAGGTGCGGCACGAGCTCAAGGACCTCTACGACACGCTCGAAGAAGCGAAGGCCGACGTCATGGGCGTCTACAACATCCTCGCCCTGATCGAGGAGGGCGAGATGCCCGCCGCCCTCCGCCGCGCGCTGGAGCCGACCTACGTCGCCGGCCTCTTCCGCTCCGCCCGCTTCGGCGTCAGCGAGGCGCACGGCCAGGGGGTGACGGCGCAGTTCAACTACCTGCTCGCGAAGGGGGCGCTCGTGGTCGACGGCCAGGGACGCTTCCGCGCCGTCTCCGAGAAGTTCCCGGCGGCGCTGCGCGACCTGCTGCGCGACATGCTGCTGCTCGAGGCGACCGGCGACTACGCCGGCACGCAGCGCTTCCTCGAGCGCTACGGCAAGGCGACGCCGGAGCTGCTGGCGGCGATCGGCCGCCTCGGCGACGTGCCGGTTGACGTGCGGCCGGTCTACGCCTACGCCGAGGCGGCGCGGCCGGCACCTTAGCAACGAAGTCGGA
Organism: Thermoanaerobaculia bacterium; assembly: GCA_036397955.1. Taxonomy (GTDB): domain Bacteria; phylum Acidobacteriota; class Thermoanaerobaculia; order Multivoradales; family UBA5704; genus DASUNQ01. The sequence goes on from DASWHY010000488.1 coordinate 3,009, forward strand.
GGACCGTCGTGCGACGTACGCTCGCCCTGCTCTTTGTTGCCTCCACACTGATCGCCGCCGCGCCGGCGCCCGCCGGCATCGCCGTCCAGGGGCGTGTGCTCGGTCCGGGCGGCGCGCCGCTCGCCGGCGCCAAGGTGGCGCTCTTCCCCTACGAGGGGGAGCGCGCGCGAGGCGAGCGGCTGCTGGCCGCGGCCATCGCGGCCGAGCCGAAGCCGCTTTCCTCCGCGGTGACCGCCGCCGACGGCACCTTCACGCTCGCCGCGCTCGAGGCCGGCTTCTGGACGCTGCGCGCCGAGGCCGCCGGGCACGCGGCGCGGGAGCTGGACCTCCTGCCGCTCGTCGAGGAGCGCGACCTGGAGGCGGTGGAGCTGGCGCGCGAGCGGCCGCTGGAGGTCGCGGTCGTGGGGCCCGACGGCAAGCCGGTCGCTGGCGCCTGGGTCGCGGCGGGCCCGAGCGCCGTCCCGCGCTACCGCGGCGAGGAGACGTGGCGGCCGCCGCGGCGGCTCCTCCGCCAGACCGCGCCGGGGCCGGCCGTGGTGCCGCGCGGCGCGGCGGAGCGCCTGACCGTGCGCGCTTTCGCGCCGGGCTTCCACGAGGCCGAGCTGGAGGTCGCCGCGGCGCGCAAGACCGCCACGCTCGCCCTCGCGGCCGCGGGCCCGCCGGTGTCGATCGAGGTGCGCGACGCCGCCGGGCGGCCGGTTGCCGGCGTGCTTCTCCTCGGCGGCGAAGGGCAGTGGCCGCTCGGACTCACGGGTGGCGACGGGCGCTTCCAGGTGGTCCCTCCGGTCGCCGAGGGGAAGGAGGTCCAGGCTCTCGCCGCCGGCGGGCGCCGCGCGACGGCGCGTCTCCGCGCCCCGGGGCCAAGCCGCCCCGCCGCCCTCCTCACGCTCCCCGCCGCGGCGCCCATCTCCGGCCGCGTGCTCGACTCCCACCGCCGCGAGCCGCTGCCGGGGGCACTCGTCTGGAGCGACCCCTCGGAGGCCGTCCGCACCGACCGCGCCGGCGGCTACCGGCTCGCGGCGGTCACGGCCGGGCCCTGGCGGGCGGTCAGCGCCGCGGCGCCGGGGTACCTGCCCGGCGAAGAGCGGGTGCCGCCGGCCGGCGGCGAGGAGCGCGGCCCTACGCTGGCGCTCCAGCCCGCAGTGCGCCTGCGCGGCCGGGTGCTGGACGCGGCGACCAGAGGGCCGCTCGCCGGCGTGGAGGTGCGCGCCACCCCGGCCCCCGAGGGACCGTTCAGCATGCGCTTCCGCTTCGATACCAATGGGGCCGTGGCGCGGACCGGCGCCGACGGCCGCTTCTCGCTCGGCACTCTCGCCGCCGGCGTCGGCCACGAGCTCCGCCTCTCCCGCACCGGCTACGCGCCGAAAACGGCCGAAGCGCCGCCGGTCGAGCCGGGGGGCGTCGCGCCGGCGCTCGAGCTCGCCCTCGACCGCGGCCGCGCCGCCGCCGGGCTGGTGGTCGACGAGAGTCAACGGCCGGTCGCCGGCGCGACGGTGACGCTCGAGGCCGCCCCCGCGACGGGAGGCCGACGCCGCTTCCGCATGCCCGACGAGCCCGCGCCGCCGCGCTTCAGCGCGGCGAGCGACGCACGCGGCCACTTCGAGATCGCGGGGATCCCCGCCGGGCGCTACGACCTCACCGCCGAGGCTGCGGGCTACGCACCGCGCGACGTGCCCGGACTCGAAGTGCCGACCGGCGAGGGCGAGCATGCGCTGGGCACCGTGATCCTCCTTCCGGGCGCCGCGCTCGAAGGACGGGTCGTCGATCCGCGCGGGCAGCCGATCGGGGACGCCGAGGTGCAGGTCGTCGCCGCCGGCCGGCGCACCCCCTTCGGAGCGTTCTTCCTGCGCGAGCAGGAGGAGCCCGCCGCGCGCAGCGCCGCTGACGGTTGGTTCCGCGTCACCGACCTCGTCCCCGGCCAGGCGGTCGACGTCCAAGTCTTCCGGCGCGGCTACGGCGCCGCCGAGATTCCCGGGGTGGTGCCTCCGGCCGAGCCGCTCGCGGTCACGCTCCAGCCGGCGGTGCGGCTCGCCGGGCGGGTCGTCGATCCGGCCGGGGAGCCGGTCGCGGGCGCCCGGGTCAACCTCTCCGCGGAGCGCCAGCGGGGCGGGGCGATGAGCATGCGGATGGCCGGCAACACGACGAGCGACGACGAGGGGCGGTTCCTGTTCGAGGAGGTCGAGCCGGGGACGCTGCGCGTGATGGCCTCCGCCGAGGGGCGCCAACCGGCGGAGCTGGCCGGCGTGCAGGCGGTCCCCGGACGGGACATCGCCGACCTCGAGCTGGTGCTGGCGCCGGGGGCGACAGTCTCCGGGCGGGTGCTCGACGCTGAAGGCCGCCCTGCGGCCGGGGTCATGGTGCAGCCGATCGATGACGACCGTCCGGGGAGCTCCCGCATCTTCCGCGGCACCACCGCCGACGGCGAGGGCTGGTACGTGCTGGACGGACTCCCCACCGGGCCGCGCTCGATCGCCGCCGAGGACGAGCAAGGGCAGCGGGCGGTCGGCGAGATCGACGTGCGGCCGGGGGAGAACCGACTAGACCTCCGCCTCGCCGGCGGCGCCGAAGTGGCCGGGCTGGTGGTGGACGCAGAGGGCTCGCCGGTCGCGGGAGCCGAGGTGGGGCTACTGCCGGCCGGTCAGCGCTGGAGCCGCGTGCAGGCGACGACAGGGGCCGACGGCACCTTCCGTTTCGAAGGCGTCGAGTCGGGGGAGTACCGCGTACGTGCGAGCAAGGAGGGCTACGCCACGAGCGAATCGGAGCCGCTGCGCGTCGCCGCGGCGCCGGTCGGCGGGCTCGAGCTGCGCCTCCAGGCAGGGGGCGCCATCGTCGGACGCGTGCTGGGTCTCGAGCCGGAAGCGCTGCCGCACGTCGAGGTCGGCGGTTTCCGCCGCGAGGCGATGGACTTCAGGAGCACCCGCGTCGACTTCGAGGGACGCTTCCGGCTCGCCGCCGTCGCCCCGGGCGAGTGGCGGGTCAGCGCCGAGGTCCCCGGCACCGGCCGCCGCGCCGAGGGGCGGGTGACGCTGCCGCCGGGGGCGTCGGAGGTGGCGCTCGACCTCGACTTCGCTTCCGGCTTCACCCTCTCGGGACGAGTGATGCGCGGCGGCGCCCCGGCGCCCGGCGCCGTGGTTAGCGCGGACGGGAGCGATGTCGCCGACCACGGAGAGGCCCAGGCCGACCGCGACGGGCTGTTCCGGATCAGCGGCCTCGACGCCGGCAGTTACGACGTCTCGGTGCAGGCCGGCACCGCCCTGGCGCGCGAGAAGGTGACGCTCGATGCCGACCGCGACGTCGTCCTCGAGCTGGCGGTCGCCGCGGTTGCCGGCCGTGTCTTCGACGCCGCCGACCGCGCGCCCCTTGCGGGGGCCTCGGTCCATCTAGAGAGCACCGAGGAGGAGCAGCGGTCCTGGTGGCTGGAGCGCGCGGTGGTCACGACGGACGCTCAGGGCCGCTTCCGCCTCGCCGAGGTGGCGGCGGGACAGTGGCGGGTGCGGGTGGACCACGAGGGATACGCCGCCGGCGTGCGCGAGATCACGGTGCGCGAAGGGGTGGATGTCGAGGAGCTGGAGGTGGCGCTCGAGGCCACGTCGGGGCTGGTGGTCGAGGTGGTGCGGGCGGCGGGCGGGGCGCCGCCAGCGGTCACGCTCGCGGTGATCGACGGCACGGGAAAGGCGGTCGTGAACGGCTGGTATGAGACCGGACCTGAAGGACGGGTGCGTCTGGCGACGGTGCCGGCCGGAAGCTTCGAGGTGCTGGCGGCGGCCGACGGTCTCGCGGTGGCACGGGCTGCGGCGGTCGTGCCAGGGCCGCCGGTCCGGCTGGCGCTCGCGCCCGCGGCCGCCGTTGAGCTGAGGGTGCCGGCACTCGCCGGGAACCAGGCGCTGGTGAAGGTCGTCGCCCGTAGCGCGGACGGCGTTCCCTTGCGCTTCCCCGGATGGGGCAACAACGTTCAGAGCGATTGGAACATGACGCAGGGCCAACGGCGGCTCGACGGGCTGCCGCCGGGCACGTGGACGGTCGAGGCGCGAGCCCCGGACGGGCGCGTCTGGAGCGGGACGGTGACGCTCGTCCCGGGGCAGACCGCGGAGTTGGTGCTGGAGTAGCGCCCCGCCTACGTGCGGGGCGTTTTTTACCTCTGCGCGCCGCCGATCCCCAGCAGCTCAACCTCGAAGACCAGGTCGGCGTTGGGTGGGATGACGCCGCCGGCGCCGCGCTCGCCGTAGCCGAGCTTGGGCGGGATGAGCAGCCGCCGCTTGCCGCCGGTCTTCATCCCTTCGACGCCCTCGTCCCACCCCTTGATCACCTGCCCGCTGCCGAGCTTGAACCGGAACGGCACGTTGCGGTCGCGGCTGGAATCGAACTTGGTACCGTTCTCGAGCCAGCCGGTGTAGTGAACCGACACCACGTTCCCGGCCTTCGCCTCCGGCCCCTCCCCCGGCTCGAGGTCGACGTAGCGCAGCCCCGAGGGGAGGGTCACCACTTTCGGCGGCTCCTTCGCCTGCTCTTGCGTCGGCACGGGCTTCTCCTCCTTGCCGGTGGTGCCCTGGGCGCTGCCGGCGGGTGCCAACAGAAGAGCGCAGGCGAGCGCGCAGGCGGTCTGGCGGATCATGGCGGCTCCTTCTCCGCGGAGGGTGCGAGGGGACGTGAGGGACGGGATTCTACGCCAGGAGCCCGTCGCGCTGGGCGTGGACGACCCGGCCGCCCTTGACCACCGCCGCCACCGGGTTGACCCCGAAGTGGTAGGCGAGGTGGAGGAGGTTGGGGGCGTCGAGGAGGAGGAGGTCGGCGCGCTTGCCCGGTTCGATCGAGCCGATCTCGCCGCCCAGGGCGAGCGCGCAGGCGGCGTTGAGGGTGGCCGCGGTGAGCGCCTCCTCGACGGTGAGCCCCAGCTCGAAGACGGCGAGGGTCACCACCATCGGCATCGACTCGGTGTGCGAGGAGCCGGGGTTGCAGTCGGTGGCGAGGGCGACCGGAACGCCGGCCTCGATCAGGCGCCGCGCCGGCGCCCAGCGGTGCTTCATGAGAAAGAAGCTCGTGCCCGGCAGGAGCACGGCGGTGACGCCGGCGGCGGCCAGGGCCGCGACGCCGCGCGGCGAGACGGCGATCAGGTGGTCGGCCGAGAAGGCCTTCAGCTCGGCGGCGAGCAGAGCGCCGCCGGAGTCCTCGAACTCGTCGGCGTGGAGGCGGGGCGCGAGCCCGTGGCGGACGCCGGCCGCGAGCACCCGCCGCGACTCCTGCGGCGAGAAGATCCCGCGCTCGCAGAAGACGTCGCAGAAGCGGGCGAGACCTTCCGCCGCGGCGGCGGGCACGATCTCCTCGCAGACCAGGTCGAGGTAGCGGGCGCGGCCGCCGGGGTTGCGGTGCTCGGGCGGCACCTCGTGCGCGGCGAGGAGGGTGGGGACGACCTCCACCG
>DASWHY010000489.1:0-1808 GCA_036397955.1 Thermoanaerobaculia bacterium
GCAGGGAGAGCAGTGCACCTGCGACTACCTCGCCGCCTGGCACCGCTGGCGGGACGCCGGCCTCCACCCCGGCGAGCGCGACCTCGCCCCCGGCGAGAGGATCCCCATCGTCAACCGCGGCAAGTGCGGCGCGGCGTTCGACTAGCGCGGCGGGTAGTCGACGACCAGCCCGCAATCCGGACACTCGCACGCGGTCGGCGCGAGCCCCGCTCCACAGGCTGGGCAGCGATCGGCCGGCAGCTCGATCGGCATGTCCGGCGCCTCGGGCACCTGTGCCGCGAACTGCTCGCGGTCGAGCGCCAGCGCCCGCTCGAGGTCCTCCGGCGCCACCCAGACTGTGTAGGCGCGACGATTGGCCGGGTGCCGGCGCACACGGCAGGACACACCCTGCTCCTCGAGCCAGACGGCGAGGTCCCGCACGGCGTCGAAATCGCCGACACGGACGCTGCACGCCTCGCCTTCGCTCGGGACCGAGAGGTCGTCGCGCGGCTCGGGCGCCTGCCCCAAACTCGCCGGCGGCGAGTCCCACCGCGTCTCCGTCGCGCTGCCGCAGTCGATGCACTGCGTCACGTGCGGCTGGAACTCCGAGCCGCATTTGGGGCAGACCTGGATGTGCATGCCGGATGGCCACCGCTCACCGCGGCAGCGGGCGCTCCCAGAGGCCGTTGCCGTGGGTGACGAGGCGGAGCCGGCGCTCGGGGGCGACGAGGAGCTGCATGCTGCGCACCGCCGGATAGAGCCCGTCGCTCCACGCCTGCCAGCTCGCGCCGCCGTCGTGCGAGCGGTAGACCCCCCAGTCGTTAGCCGCGTAGAGGTCTCCGGTCACCGGGTCCACGGCGAGGTCGCCGTGATCGACGTCCGGCAGTGCGCCCGCGCCGCCGCCGTCGATCGCCTTCCAGGCGAGACCCTGGCCGCCGTTGCCCGTCCACGCGCCGTCGCCGAAGTCCGCCGCCCAGACGTGGCCGGGGCCGAAGTCGCCGAGGACGACGTAGAGCTTGCCGCGCCCGGCGTCGAGCACGAGGGCGCGCGGCGGCCGGCCGGTGGGCAGCGCCCCCGTGAGGTCGTGCCAGGTGAAGCCGCCGTCCGGGCTGGCGTAGACGTGCAGCGGCTCGTAGCGCGGGTCGGTGGCGATCAGCACCCGCTCGCTCGCCGCCGGGTCCACGGCGACGGCGGCGATCGGGTTCCTGTCCTTGCCGAAGCCGGTCGGCTGCCAGGCGAGGGCGAGCGTCCGCGCCGCCCCCTTCGTCGCGGCGTGCGCCGGGTCCTCGTCCTGGAACGGCGAGCGGGTCGAGCGGTAGAGGACGTCGCGCGCGGCGTAGAGCACGTCGCCTGTCGGAGCGATCGCCAGAGGCGCCGCCCAGGCGGTCGAGTCGAGGCAGCTGTTGTCGCTCCCCTGGAGCGGGTTGACGTCGGGGATGAACAGCGGCCCGCCGTCCTCGTTGTCGGGCGCGTCGTACTGCTCGTCCGCGGGCACGCCGAGGCGGTAGCGGCCGATGCGGGAGTTGAAGTGCTGGCCGACGTAGAAGAGGTCGTCCTGCGGATCGTAGGCGATCGCTCCAGCCTCGTGCCCGTAGCCGGCCACCCACTGCCAGGTGCCCGCGGCGCCGCCCTGCGCGCCCCGGTAGAGAAAGAAGCCCGGCCCGAGGTCCTGGGCGGTGGCGGCGACCAGGTCGGCGGCGCCGGCGGTCGCCGCGCGGTAGAGCTGCACGGTGTCGTACCCCTCGTTCATGGCCTGGATCGAGAGGCCGCCGTCGCGCGAGTGATAGACCCCCTGGTCGCTCGCGAAGTAGAGGGTCTCGGGCTCGCCG
>DASWHY010000490.1:0-3595 GCA_036397955.1 Thermoanaerobaculia bacterium
CGCCTACCGGGCGGGGAGGGCGACGAGCGGGAGTGGGCGCTGGTCTGGGTGCCGGTGCCGGGAGCGGGGGAGCCGGCGGCGCTCCTCGTCGTCGAGGACGCCACCGAGGTGCTGCGCGGCCAGCGCCTCCTCGCCTGGGCGGAGATGGCGCGCATCATCGCGCACGAGATCAAGAACCCGCTGACCCCGATCCGCCTCTCGGCCGAGCACATGCGCGAGGTGCACAAGAGCGACCCGCAGCACTTCGGCGCCGTCTTCGAGCGCTGCACCGCCAACATCCTGGCGCAGGTCGAGGAGCTGCGGCAGATCGCCTCGGAGTTCTCGGCCTACAGCTCGATCCCGCGCATCGACCCCAGGCCCGGCGACCTCGCGGCGGCGGTGCGCGAGCTGGTCGAAGGCTACCGAGCGGCGCCGCCCGAGGGGGTCGAGGTGGACCTGGCGGTGGACGGGCCGCTGCCGGCGCGCTTCGACGCGCGGCTCCTCGGCCGGGCGGTGCGCAACCTGCTCGAGAACGCGCTGCGGGCGAGTGCCGGCGGCGGGCGGGTGACGGTGCGGGTGGAAGGGGACGGGGAGGAGGCGCGGATCGTCGTCGCGGACACGGGCCCCGGCGTGCCGCCGGAGGTCCTTTCGCGGATCTTCGACCCCTACTTCTCGACCCACGACACCGGCACCGGCTTGGGCCTCCCGATCGCCCGCCGCATCGCCGAGGAGCACGGCGGCGACCTGACCGCCCGCAACCGCCCCGGCGGTGGGCTGGAGGTGACGATCACCCTCCCGGTCATTCCGCCCGTAGCGCCAGGTTCGGGTTGATGCGCGTCGCCCGGCGGGCGGGCAGCCAGCAGGCGAGGGTGCCGGCGGCGAGCAGGGTGACGGCGGTGGCGGCGTAGGTCGCGGGGGCGTCGGCGCGGACGCCGTAGAGGAGGTCCTGGAGGGCGGCGCCGAGGGCGAAGGCGAGGAGCAGGCCGAGCCCGACGCCGGCGCCGCAGAGAACGACGCCGCGGCGCAGGACGTGGCGCAGCAGGCGGCCGGGCGAAGCGCCGAGCGCGCCGCGCACCGCCAGCTCCGGCGTGCGCTGGACGACGCCGTAGGCCACGACGCCCGCGGCGCCGACGGCGGCGAGGAGCAGGCTGACGCCGGCGAAGAGGGCCACCACCACCGTCTGGAGACGCGGCGCGGCGACGCTCCCCGCGATCACCGCCGACATCGTCCGCACGTCGAAGAACGGGCGGTCGGGCGAGAGGCGCGCCGTCACCTGCCGCAGCGCGCCGGCCAGGGCGTCGGGGTCGCCGGCGGTGCGGACGACGAGGTTCATCGTCGGCAGGATCGCCCAGGTGCTCGACATGTAGATCGTCGGCGTGACGCCCTCCGCCAGGCCGAGCTGGCGGGCGTCGCCGACCAGGCCGACGACGTCGTACGCCTGCCCGTTGCTCAGCCACACCTGGCGACCGACGGGGTCGGCGCCGTCCGGCCAGACGCGGCGGACGAGCGCCTCGGAGACCAGGACCGAGCGGTGATGCTCGCCGCTCTCCTGGAACCACCGCCCGCGGCGCAGCGGGATGCCGAGCGCGGACAGATAGTCGGGCGTGACCGTGCGCCACGACGTCTGCACGCCCTCCTTCCCGCCGGGCGCGATGCGCTGCGCCGCGGCCGCCATCGTGGTGTCCACCTCGCCCAACGGGATCTCGCTCGACATGCCGGCGGAGACGACCCCCGGCAGCGCGCGGACCTCGGCGAGCAGCGCGTTCAGCAAGACGAGGTCTTCTTCGTGGTACTCCTCGTCCCCCCAGTCCGGGAACGAGATGCGCGCGGTGACCAGTTGGTCGGGCTGGAAGCCGAGCGCCACGCCCTGCAGCCGGAGAAAGCTCTGGCCGAGGAGGGCGGCGGCGACGACCAGCATGGTGGCGAGCGCGAGCTGCGTGACGACGAGCGCCTCGCGCACCGGCGCCCGCGCCGCGTCGACGGTGGAGCGCCCGCCCTGCTGCAGCGCGCCGTGGACGTCGGCGCCGCCGGCCAGGAGCGCGGGGAGCAGGCCGAAGGCGACGGCGGTGAGCCCGGTGATCGCGAGGCCCGCCGCCGCCACCGGCCAGCTCAGCGTCAGCGTCGCCAGCCGGGGCATGGACGCCGGCAGCACGGCCGCGGCGCCTTCGACGGCGACCCAGGCGAGCGCCAGCCCGAGCGCGCCGCCCAGGGCGGCCAGCACCAGGCTCTCGGCCATCAGGTGCCGCACCACGCGAGCGGGACTGGCGCCGAGCGCCCGGCGCACGCCGATCTCCCGCGTCCGCGCGGTGGCGCGCGCCAGTTGCAGGTTCGCGACGTTGGCGCAGGCGACGAGCAGGAGGACGCCCACGGCCGCCAGCAGCACGAGGAGCCGCGCCCGCAGCTCGGGGCCCACGATCCAGTCCCGCGCCGGCTTCACCAGCGCCCCCCACCCCTCGTTGCTGTCGGGGAACTCGCGCGCCAGCGCCGCGGCGATCGCTTGCATCTCCGCCGTCGCCCGCGCCGGCGTCACGCCCGGCGCCAGCCGTCCGAGCACGAGGAGCCGGCGGTCGCCGCGCCAGTAGACCCCCGGGTCCGGCTGGAGCGGCAGCCAGACGTCGACGTCGGTCGAGAAGCCGACGTCCTGCGGCGCGATGCCGACGACCGTGTGCGGCGCGCCCTCGATGCGGACGGGGCGGCCGAGGAGCGACCGGTCGCCGCCGAAGCGGCGCCGCCAGAGCCGCTCGCCGAGGATCACGACGGCGGCGCCCCCCGGGCGGTCCTCCGCGGCGCTGAAGGCGCGGCCGGCGACCAGCGGCAGGCCCAGGACCTCGAAGAGGTCGGCCGACGCCGCGATGCCGTCGAGGCGCTCCGCGCCGCGCTCGCCGCTCAGGTTGACGCCGACCTCGCGCAGGCCGGCCAGCGCCGTGAAGCCGCGCGCCTGCTCCTCCCAGGAGAGGAAGTTGGGGTACGAGACCGCGAACTCGTCGACGCCGCGGGGGACGTTCGTCTCGGCGACGAAGACGACCCGCTCCGGCTGGCGGTAGGGGAGGGGGGCGAGCAGCACGGCGTGGACGATGCTGAAGATGGTCGTCGCCCCGCCGATGCCGAGCGCCAGGGTCACCCCGGAGGCGAGCGTGAACGAGAGGTTGCGCGACCGGAAGAGGGCGCGCCAGGCGTGGCGCAGGTCCTGGGCCACGAGATGGCGGTGCTCGCCGAGCGCGGTCGCCAGCGTGTCGGCGGCGACCGACAGCGCCAGGCGGCAGGCGTCGAGCGCGCGGCCGGTGCGCCGCACCTCCGCCCAGCGGCCGGCGAACGCGGCGCTCATCTCGCCGCCGTACTCCTCGCGGAAGGGCCCGGGATAGCAGCGCAGGAGCGCCGTGTAGACCCGCTCCGGCCAGCTCGCGGGGGCGCGCCGGTCGCCCATGGCGCTCACGTCCGCCGCGGGGAGAGCCCCGCCCTGCGGCCGAGGTTGACGAGCTCGCCGAGCCGCGCCAGCTCGCGCGGCGCGGCGCGCCGCCCGGCGGGCGTCAGCCGGTAGTGCCGGCGGCGCTCGTCCTGGCCGCTCGCGACCTCGCGGTCGGCGAGCTCGACGATGAGGCCCTGCTCGAGCAGCCGG
>DASWHY010000491.1:0-5922 GCA_036397955.1 Thermoanaerobaculia bacterium
CTCGAGCTTGTTCTGCCGCGGCGGCAGCGCACAGGTGGCGAAGGGGGTGTGGGCGCAGGACGGGCTGTAGGCCCTGTTGAAGTCCACCACCACTTTGCCGCCGCTCTCGCGCTCGGTCTCGAGGTAGCGGCCGCCGCCGTAGGTCTCCTCGGCGTTGGTGCCGTCGCCGAAGATCAGGAAGAGCTCGGTCCCCGACTGGCCGTCGAGCGCGTCCAGGCGCCAGGTCCGCCCCTCGCGCTCGAAGACCACGGCGCCGTACGACGGCCCCTCCGTCACCTCGCCGAGGCCGTTCGCCACCTTGATCTGCTTCGGCGGGTCGTAGGGCTCGAACCGCGCTTCGACTCGCCAGGCGGGATCGACCGGGAACCGCTTGATGCCGGTGAAGGCGGCGAGCGCCGGGTGCTCGCGGTCGCGAACTCGCAGGCCCAGCCGGCCGCCGCGTTCGACCAGGTGCAAGCGCAGCGACCCGAGCTCGACGAACATCGGCCTGATCAGCGGGCTGGCGACCAGCTCGAGGGTGGTGGTCACGGGCTTACCGTCGTAGACGATGGCGGCCCCCGGCGCCGCCTCGAGCGTCACCTTGCCGCCGGCGAGGCGCAGCACGCCCGCCCGCGCCGGCGCCCGGCCGGCGGGGAGGACGATCTCGTTGTCGGCCGCGCTGCCGAAGCGGTTCTCGCCCTCCTGCAGCCAGTGGCGGCCGATCAGGGTCAACCAGCCGTCCGGGTTGCGCAGGCTCGCCTCGACCTGCGCCCACCAGCTCTCGAGCTCCTGGCGGTAGGCGTCGGGAGCCGGGGCGGTCGCGGCCGCCGGCTCCGCGCCCCCGCCGCCGGCGAGGAGGCTGGCGGCGGGGAGCAGGCCCGGGCAGGCCATCAGGGCGATCATCAGTGCGGTCGGGACGGTGCGGGCGCGGGTGCTGTCCATCGGCTGCTCCTCAAGCGGTCCGTGGGAGAGCATAGCCGCATAGACTCGCGAAGCCATGCGCGGCGAACCGGCGGCGACGGAGAAGGTCCTGGTCTACGACGGCGACTGCCCGATCTGCATCCGCGGCAGCGAGCGCTTCGTGCGCTGGGGGCTGGTGCCGGAGGAGCGGCGGCGGGAGTTCCAGAGCTACGACGGGGAGCCCGCCGAGCGCCTCGCCGCGGCCGGCTTCCGCAACGAGATGGCGGTCTTCGAGCCGGCGAGCGGCGAGATCCGCACCGGCATCCCTGGGTTCCTCTGGCTGCTGCGCGACGGCCGCTTCGGCGCCCTCGCGCAGCTGTTCGACCGCCCGTTCTTCCTGGCGCCGCTGACCGGCGTCTACCACCTGGTCTCCTACAACCGCCGCATCCTGGCGCCGCCGCGGAGCGCCATCCGCTGCGCCTGCGATCCGGACGATCGCCCCGCCTACCAGCTCGCGCTGCTCGTCCTGCTGCTCGCCTTCGCGCTCGGCGTCGGTGCGCTCTTCGGCGCCGCGGTGGCGGCCGGGAGCGGGATGCCGCCAGGCCAGGGGGCGCTTTGGGGGCTCCTCGCCACCGGCGCCGGCTGGGCGGCGCTCGCCGTCGCGGCGCTGATCGCGGTCCCCGCCGGCGTCCGCCTCCGCTTCCTGGCGCACCTCGCGGTGGTCGCGGCGATCGGGGCCGCCGTGCTTCTACCGGCGGCGCTTCTCGCGCCGTTTCTCCGCGGCGCTCCGCTCTGGCTCGTCGTCGCGCTCGCGGCCGGTGCCGCCCTCGTGGTCATGGCGCGCCAGCTCCCGCTCCGGCTCCGCTACCTCGGCCTCTGGCCCCGTCGGCGCCCCACCTAGTGTCGCACCAGGGCCGCCCGGCCCTACACCTTGATCGTCTCTTCGACCCAGGTGACGGTCTTGTCCCGCTGGACCTTTCCCTTCTTCGGATCGCGGTCCGCGGCCTTGAGATTGGTCGTCGTCAAGCGGCTGCGGGCCTCCAGCTCCTGTACCAGCGGGCCCCGCGGCACCTCGGTCTTGCCCCTGGTGCCGTGGTGGCCGCTCTCCGTCGACATGAAGGTGCGCAGGCTGTTGGGGCCCTTGCCCTTCTTCTTGAACTTGGCCCAAAGGCTCTTCTTCGGCGTCGCGTTGAGGCTGCCGTGGTGGCCGACCTTGTAGACGTCGACGTCGGCGAGGAGCTTCTGCACGTCCTTCTTGCCCAGCGCGAACGACCAGTTCTCGATCTGCGCATCGCCGGGAAAGAGCAGCTTCTTCTTCCCCACCTCGAACAGCAGGATCACGCTGGTGTTGTTGAGCGCGTCGTCCATGCGCCGCACGATGGCGAGGAGCTGCTGACGCAGCATCTTGTCCGCGTGGTCCTTGAGCCACCGCGCGGTGCCGGGGATCGACGCGAGCGCGTACCGGGCCGGGAAGGGGCCCTTGCCGCGGGCCCCGGGCGGCTGCGGCGCAGCGGCAGCGAAGAGGTGCCAGAACTCGGTCGTGTCCTCGCGCCGCTGCTTCTCAACGGTCGTCTGCTGCTCGATCGTGGGCGGGCCGAGAACGGTGACCTTCACGCCCGGAAGGACCTTGCTCAATCCCAGCGGCGAGCCGAACCGGACGTACTTCTGCCCGCTCTTGGCGGTGGCCATCGTCATGAGGTTCTCGACCGCGCTCTTGTTCCCGAGACCGTTCTGGCCGAGGAACCCCAGCTCCCTGCGAAGGGCGGGACTCCAGCCGCGCGCCGCGGTGGCGTACGACACCACGCCGCGGAGGAAACCCTGGACGTCGGTGAGCGCGGCGACGCGCTGCTTGTCCGCGGGCGCGAAGTTGCCCAGCCCCTTCGCTTGGGGATCGAGCTGCGGATGCTCCGTCCAGGGCTGGATCACCAGGTCGGGCTTGAGGCTCCGGATGATGTCGCCGGAGCCGTTGCCCCCCTTCTTCCGGGCGAAGCCGCTGACGTGATCGGCGTGGCGGTGGGTCGCGACCACCGCCCGCAGATCCTTCCCGCATTCCTGCGCGATGTGGCCGGCGATGGCGGTCATGTCGCCCGCGTTCTTCCGCTTGGGCTTCGGAAAGCTCCCAAAGTCGATCAGGACGTGGCGCCGGTCGGTGGGCGAGTAGTCGAAGGTGAGGAGGAAGCAGTCGCCGAAGCCGACGTCGTAGGACCGGATGCGCACCGATTTCGGGGTCGCCATTTAATCACCACCAGTCCGCGGTCGCGAGGTTGGCGCCGGCCGAGCGCATGCGATGCAGCTCGGCGAAGCGCCGGCTTGCCGGCACCGCCGCCATCGGGGACGTGCGCATGCTGAGCAGCCGCTCCCGCTGCAGGACCATGTTGTCCACCTTGTTGTGGATGTGGTACTTGAGCACGCCGAAGTCGTCGAAGATGAAGGTGCCGCCGCCGGTGAGCTCGAGCGGCTTGTCGGCCGGCCGCTCCTCCGCCCGGTCGCCCTCCGGCTCGGCGGGCTGGAACTCGGCCAGCTTCGTGCCCTTCAGCTCGCTCGCGTTGAGCCCGAGGATCTGCCGCATCTCGGCCACCGTCTGGTTCAGCATCGCGCCATCGGGCGCGATGCGACGGCAGGGCCGCACCGACAGCACCTCGCTGAACGCGTCGGGACGGAGCTGGAGGAGCTCGTGGTTCTGCCACAGGAACTTGAACACCTCGTCCGGGTCGCGCCGCATCGCTTCGTGGCGCACGCCCTCGTAGTGGAGCCGCGTCGCATCGAGCGGGCACCACAGCCCGGGCTCGAGCGCCTCGACCTCGCCGCGGTCCTCGTCGGGCGGCGTGGCGGCCGGCGTGATGCCCCACTCCGCGAAGCTCTCTCGCAGGATCCTGCGATACCCGTATTTCCGGTCATCGGGCTGGATCTCGCGGTCCGCGGTGAGGATAGCGCTCAGGTAGTCGCGGAAGGTGAGGTGCACCGGCGGCGTGTAGTCGAGCCCGCGGATCGCGATGTTCAACAGGTGCTCGGCCGCGCTGGCGCCCTCTTCGATCACGCGCTCGCGATCGAGGTCGCCGCTGCCGCCCACGCCGAGCGGCACGAGGCGCGCCTGCCAGACCTTCACGAACGCGCGCAGCATGGCGCCGACCAGCAGCTCGCCGCGGCGGTGCGCTTCGCGCCACTCCGGCGAGCTCCTGTAGGCCGCCGGATCGGGAGTCGTGGAATACGACGCGCGCAACGCGCGGCCGGGGATGCCGGAGAGCGCCGAGCCCAGCTCCTTGGCCATGCTGAACAACACGTTGCGCACGAACGTCTCGTCCTCGAGGAACCGGCGCGGCACCAGGCGCTTCGCGGAGGTGCCGGGCGCCTGCGACATCAAGTGGCGGATCGACTCGGGGAGCTGGAAGATCGACAGCAGCGCGACCACGTCGGCGAAGCCTTCATGGAAGGCGGCCTGGTCGTCCGAGGAGGGGTCGGTGAAGCGCTCGCGCAGCCCGTCCAGCACCGCGTGCGTGGTCTCGTGCACGACGATGTCGTGCGAGAGGCAGGTGAAGACCGGACCGTCGGGGCCGGTGAAGTAGCCGAAGAACAGGCCGTGGTCGTACTCGGAATAGAAGGCGTTGGCGTCCTCGAAGGCGTGGGGCACGACCTTGATCTGGTGGGAGGGGAAGCCCCAGCCGACGCGCCGGCCCAGGACCCGCTCGAACTGGGCGAGCGTGCGCATCACGATCGCGTACACGTTCTGCTGGTGGAACAGCGGGTTGCGGGCCAATCGGTCGGAGGCCGCCACCTTGGCGAACGGGTCGATGATCCGGCCCTTCGCGTCGGTCGCGTACTTCAGAGGCTTCAGCAGCGCGCCTGTCGAGGCGTCGTAGTCGATCACCTGCACGCGGTGGCCCCAGGGGCCGTCATAGAGCTTCTCGGCGGGCACCGCGACGTCGGCCACGAGAAGCTTGGCGCCGTCGCGGACGGTCGGGTCCCGGGCGAGGATGCGAAGGGTGTGGGTCGTGGCGTCGGTGGGCGGCATGGCCCTCCTCGCGATAAGCCTGAAGTTCTTACACCGTATCAAAAAGGGTCTAGGCCGGCTGGGGGAGGGCGGTCTCTTCGGCCGGCTGCGCGTGGGCTGGGCGGCGGAGGAGGGCGGTCTCGGCGCGCCAGCGGGCGGCGGGGTCGAGGTCGACGAGGAAGCGGGTGCGGCCGGCCTCGCGGGCGGCGATGGGGACGCCGTCGCGGTAGAGGAGTCGGTTGCCGGTCAGGGCCGGGAGGCGCGCGCCGGGGGTGAGGACGCCGAGCAGGTTGAGCGGATCGGCGGCGGAGACGGCCACCATCTCGCCGGTCGGGGCGGCGCGGCGGAGGGCGCGGAGCTTCCCCACCGCTTCGGGGAGCGCGTACTGCTCGCCCGACGGTCCCGCCACGAAGCGGCCGCCGCGCAGCTCGCCGCGCGCCTCCAGCCGGCGGTAGACCCGCAGCAGGTCGCGCCAGGGCGGGAGCAGCGTCTCGCGGTCGAGAAGGCGCTTGAAGACGACGCCGTAGCGCCGGAGGAGGACCCGCGCCACCGCCTCGATCGTCTCGGGCGACAGCTCTTCCTCCTTCTCGGCCGCCGTCCGCAGCACCGACCACCGCCCGGCCGCCTCCAACGGTGAGCCGGCCCCGCGGTACGGCGCGCGCGGCCGCTGGTGGGCCGGCGTCAGCAGCGCGCGCAGGCCCGCCGGCGCGTCGGCGGTCAGCAGGCCGGCCGCCACTAGCTCGGCGAGCGCGGCCTCGACCTGCGTCTCGAGGAGGCCGCTCGCCCGCGCCAGCTCGTCGAAGAAGCAGGCACCGCGCTCGCGCAGGACGGCGAGGACCGCCGCCGCGCCGCTCGACAAGCGCTCCTCCTCCCCCGCCGCCGGCGGCGCCGGCGCCAGCTCCCCCCAGAGCGGCAGGTTGCCGCGCTGGAGGAACGCCATCGGTGTGGCGCGCAGCGAGCCGCCGCGGGCGCCGGTCGAAGGCGAGGGCGCCGTCCGCCCCCACACCCACCGTCCGGAGAGGCACAGCGCGTCGAGCCAGGCCGGGTCGTAGCCG
>DASWHY010000492.1:0-5468 GCA_036397955.1 Thermoanaerobaculia bacterium
TCGGCCCAGGCGCGCGCCTGCAGGTCGGCGATCCGCAAGACGTCCAGGCTTGAAGGCTCGAGGCATTGGGCGCCCAAGACCGCGAGCTTCGCGAGCTGGAGCATCTCCGCCGGGTTGTCGTGCCGCAGCTCGTGGCTCCGGCGCAGCAGGGCGCGGCAGAACACGACGCCGTGGAACGGGGCGGGGAGGTCCTGGATACCGGCGTGCCCATGGGCGACGACCGCGGCGTACGCCTCGGCGACGAGTTCGTCCTCGCGCTCCTGGCGGACGGCGGCGCGGCCGGCCACCGCGAAGGCGCGGTCGAACCCCTCGTCGTAGAGCTCGCCGCAGCCGTCCGCGTCCTCCGGCTCACCCTCCTCGAAGAGCAGGCGCACGAGCGGCGCCGCCGCCACCTGGCAGGGGCGGCAGCCGCGGACCAGGTGCGCGAGGACAGCCCGGCCCTCGTCTGCCGGCAGCTCTCCCCGCAGGAAGCGGTCGAGGGATTCGGGCGTCGGGTGCTCGCGCAAGCGGCAGTCGGCTCCAGCTTTCAGCAGATTAGCTGAGCGTATTCTGCCACAGCGCTGATACAAGTGCAGGCGCGCGCGCCACCCTAGGGCTTAGGCGTCCCCCAGGGGTCGATTCCGCTTCCCTGATCTCCCGAAGGGCTAACAGGTGGCTCGCTAACCAACCGGAGCCCCACTCTCTCCAGCGCCGCTTCCCAGATGCCGGCCAGAGCCTCCCAGGCGGAAGCCCAGGTCGATAGGGGCCTCCCGCCGCCGCGCCGCCCGAGGGCCTGCGCCGGCACCGCGGCGATCAGGAGCGCCACCACCACGAGCGCTCCGACGCTTCCCAGACTCTTTCGTGTCATCGGAAATCCTCCTCTCCTCCCGCGAACGGGCCAACGGCCGGCATGGCCGCGGCGCCCGCGAGTTGTCTCGTTCGCCACCAGCGTAGTGCCGTCTCTTCTCCCTTCGGGGGCGACCGTGAGCGGAACGGCTGGAAGCGCCGAGAGGCGCGCGGGAACGGCGGTGCGGTCATCTGTCGATCTGCACCTTATTGCCTTTCAGGGCAACTCTATGGCATTCTCCGTGGCGTTGGAGGCATGGATCGGCGTTCTGAGGGCACAGATCAGCGTTCAGTGGCCTGAACCGGCAACCGACCTGACCAGCGAGGAGAAGCGTGTGGAGCACTTCCGCGAAGGCGAGCTGTTGGGGTTCGCGGCGGCGCTGACCGACCGCCAGGCGGGCGTCCTCGCCCATCTGCTCGCCTGCGGCCGCTGCCGGAACGCCGCGCGGCCGATCGTCGAGCAGCTCGCGCAGACCGCGGCCGGCGCGGCGCCGGAGACGGCCGCGCCGGACCTCTCGGGGCTCTGGCCGCGCGTCGCCGCGCGGTGGCAGGCAAGCGCGGCGGCGGTCGCGGAAGAGCGCCGGGCCGCCGGGCCGGTCGTCGAGGAACTCCTCGCCCGGCCGCCGGAGGAGCGCGCCTTCTACCTGCGCGGCGAGGAGCGCCTGCACACGATCGCCGCCGTGCTGACGCTCCTCGAGCGCGGCGCCCGCGCGGCCGAGCGCGAGCCGCAGATCGGCGAGGAGATGGCGCGCCTGGCGCTCCTCGCCGCCCAGCGCCTGCCCAGGGAGGCCGCCGCGCGCGATCTGCAGAGCGAGGCCTGGACGCTCGTCGGCTACGCGCTGCAGCGGCGCGGCGACCCGCCGGGCGCGGAGCTCGCCTTCCGCACCGCGTCGGACCTCCTCGAGGACCAGGACTCCTTCGAGGCGGCGACCCTGGCGCGGCGGCTCGCCGCCTTCCGGCGCCTCGGCAAGCGGCCGCTCGAAGCGCTCGCCCTCTACCAGCGCGCGGTGACGCTCTTCGAGGAGTGCGGCGAAGCGACGCAGGAGTGCCTGGCGCTCGAAGAGCAGGCGACGCTCTACGCCGAGCTCGGCGACCTGGAGCGCGCGGTGACGCTCCTGTCGCGCGCCTTCATGCTCTCGAACCGGGTGGCGGACGCGGCGACGGCGCTCTCGGGGCGGCTCATGCTCGCGCAGCTCCTCCTCCGTTTCGACCGCGCCGAGCAGGCCGAGGCGGTGCTGGCGCGGGCCGAGGCCGAGGGAGTCGAGGACGCGGGGCTGCGGGCGATCCTGGGCGTGACCCGCGCCCAGGCGGCGGCGCTCGCCGGCCGCGCCGACGAGGCCGAGCGGCGGCTGGTTTCAGCCTTCGAGGAGGCGCTCGCCGCGCGGGCCACCGCGGCCGCGGCGGTCGCGGGGATCCATCTCGCGAGCCTGGCGATCTGGCGCGGCCGGCGCCGCGACCTGGTCCGCTTCGCGCCGCGCCTCGCCCCGCTGGTCCGCTCGCGCGACCTCCCGGTGCGCGCCCGCGCGGCCCTGCGCCGCCTCCGCAACGCCGCCGCCGCCGGCACCGCCGACCGCAAGCTCGCCGCCGAAGTCTGGCGCGAAACCCTCGCCGCCCTGCCCGCGAGCAGCCTGCGCGCAGGCCTCCTCATGCTCACCGGCCAAGTGCTCACGGCCGGGCCGCCGGATCGGAAGGGGTGAAGCGCGGCGCGCATGAACTTTCAAGCCGGCATGGTGCCTCCGGGCTACTGATTTTCCGCACGGGTGCAGGCCTGCGTGGGCAGCTCCCTCTCCAGCTCGTGCGCCTTCCAAACCTCCAGGTCGTGTGACGCGGAGTGGCTGAACCAGATCGGCAGGACGTGCTCGCGAATCCCGGAGCCTTGGGGAAAGCGTTGCCCGCCGGCGTCGGCGAGGATCACCAGGTCCAGGCGGCTGCGGATCGAGAGCGCGCTCTGGATGCTGTCCGGCTTGGGCTTGTACTTCGTCCAGTGCACCGGGCAGGAGAGGAGGACCAGCCGTCCGATCTCGAGACCGCGGCGGGTGGCCAGCATCGCGAGGTTGGCGCCGTGGCTGTGGGCGAAGAGGTTGAGGCAGGGAGCCTGGTGGTCGGCAGCCCAGGCCGTGAGGCTCTGGGCGGCCTTCCGTCGCGCCGACATCCTCCAAGCGCCGGACCAGCCGAAGGGATCGTCACCGGCGTAGAGGTCGGGTACGACATCGGCCAGCAGGTAGCCGTGAAAGTCTCCCGTCGGTCGCCACCAATCGCCGCGCGCCGCCCACGTGCCATGAACGATGGTGCTGCTGTGGATGGGCTCGCGGCCGGACGGCCCGGGTGAGGCCGCTGCGAGCTCCTCGAGCAACGGGTCCCTCGGCGCGAGACGCGCCAGGCTGGTGGCGGCGATGAGGCGCACCAGCGGGTCGCCTTCGCGCGCGTGGCTCCGCAGCCGCTCGACGGCCAGCTTCCGTCCGTGCTTCACGGCCTCGGCCACCGCGATGGCCGCCGCGACGCGCACCAGCGGATCGGGGTGTTGGAGGGAATGCACGGCCAGGAGCGCGGCCGCGCGCCGGTTCGGCTTGGCCAGCAGCTCCGCCGTCAGGGCGCGCAGCTCCGCCGCCAGACCCGGATCGGAGCGCACGCTCAGGCCTTCGGCGCTCGCGAACCCGCGCCGGCGTAGCTCCTCCTGCAGCTCGCGCAGCGAATAGCGCTTGCGCCCAGCCGCTTCCAGCACGTAGATGGTCGAAGGCACGCCGAGCACGGCCAGGTCCTCCGGGGGCGCCATGTCCGTGTGCGGTTGCTTGATGCATTCCGCTTGCGTCGGGCGGCGGAGGAGGTTGGCGACGACGAACAGGAAGGCGGCTTGCGTCTGCACCGCGCGGCGGTCGGGCTCGGCCGTGAAGGCCTCAAGCAAGGCCACGGGCTCAGTGACCACCGGGTACGCCGAGGGCTCCTCGGCGCGTGCCGGCCACCCGGAACCGAGCCCGGCGAGGAGCAGCCCCAGCGCCAAGCCGGCCAGTTGGGGGCGACGGCCCGACCCGGGAACCAGCCCTCGACACATCTCTGCTCCTCCCGTCCCGACACCAACTCCCCATCTCTGGACCTGCGGTCCGGAGCCGGCGAGCTGCTTCTCTGAACTTTTCTTAATTATGCCACAGTGAAGAGCGCTGGCCTGTGGCTGCGACGGCCTAGACTGCTCGGCCCAGCGAAAGTTCTAGGCGGCGCACTGTCTGCGGCGTCGCGCGCGGCGCCGTTTCAGCGGTCCAGGGTGCCGGCAGGTGCCACCCACTCCATCGGCTGGCGAGTGACGGACGCAATCCGATCGTAGTCGTCGTCGTAGTGGAGCACCGCGAGACCCGCAGCCTCGGCTGCGGCGGCAATCACCAAGTCGACCGGTTTCGCCCCCCGATGCAGACCCGACGCTGCCATCGCGCCTGCGACTAGAAGAGCCCGATCCATCACGTCGGCCGTGATCGGCGCCTCGGGTAGAGCCCGGCGCTCCTCGACGACATCGGCGACGTCTCTGGAGCGTGAAGCGTAGACGACCTCGAGGTCGATCAGGCGGCAAGTCCATAGCTGACCGGCCTGGGCCAGGGCTGTCAGCCGATCCCCCACGAGATCCTGGCGGGCGCGAGCGAGCACCGATGTATCGACGAGGTAACGCATGGCTCAGCGAGCGATGCGCGGCCGCCGAGCTTCCTCGATCCTCGCCGGGTCGAGCGCCCCCGAGCCTCTCAGCCGCTCGATGTGTCGAACCACCTTCTCGTCATCTACGAGCCGTTGCAGCGCGACGTTCACGGTTTCCTTGATCGTGTCGGTGCCCGCGATGCTCCGGGCCCGCTCCAGGAGATCGTCATCAATGTCGACGAGTCGCTTTGCCATAGGCAGAGTATATCCGATCTTCGATCTGGATATATCGAGTCTCGGCGAGCCGGCGGCGGCGGACGCTCGGGAACCCTCGCCCGCCGCGGTCCCTTGGAGGGCGCCGACGATGCCGATCTACTTGGAGGACTTCGCCGCCGGCCAGCAGTACCAGTCCGGAACGATCCTTGTCGACGCCGCCGCGATCAAGGAGTTCGCCGCCACCTTCGACCCGCAGCCCTTCCACCTCGACGACGAGGTCGCCCGCGGCACCTTCTTCGGCGGGCTCGCCGCCAGCGGCTGGCACACCGCGGCACTGACCATGCGGCTGCTGGTGGGGAGCAGCTTCCAGCCCGCCGGCGGGATCATCGGCACCTTCGCGGAGAAGCTCGAGTGGCCGCGCGCGGTACGGCCTGGCGACGAGCTCACCGCCGAGGTGGAGGTGCTCGAGGTACGCCCCTCGCGCAGCCGGCCCGACCGCGGCTTCGTCAAGTGCCGCACGACGACGCGGAATCAGGACGGCGAGCCCGTCCAGGTGCTGGTCATGAGCCTGCTCGTCGAGGCGCGCGGCGCCGCCGGCGAACCCGGTCTCATTTCGTCGTCGCGAGTAACTCGTCCAGGATGATCCGATTGAATTCTTCGGGCGCATTGAACCAAGCTAAACCACCACCCCGGTGAAGTGCACGGTGTTGCCGTTGAGCGTAACCGCGGCCCCTTGCCCGTTGTCAATGACGATGCTCGTGTCGGTCAGGGAGATGCGCGCGCCGGCCTGGGTGCGCAGGGTGATGCCGCCC
>DASWHY010000493.1:0-3446 GCA_036397955.1 Thermoanaerobaculia bacterium
GGCTCGGCCAGACGCGCGGCCGCCGCGGCTACGAGATCCTCTCCCGCGTCGTGCGCCAGGACCCCGACGGCGAGATCCGCGAGAAGGCGATCTTCTCGCTGTCGCAGAGCGAGGTGCCTGAGGCGGCGGACACGATCGTCGAGGTGGCGCGCGGCGACCGCAGCCCCGAGGTGCGGGGGCAGGCCCTCTTCTGGCTGTCGCAGGGGCGGGTGAAGCGGCCCGACGCGATCCTCGAGGCGGTGTCGCGCGACCCCGACCCCGAGGTGCGGGAGCAGGCGGTCTTTGCCCTCTCGCAGCTCCCGGACGACGGCACCGAGCACCTGGTGCGCCTGGTGCGCGAGAGCCGCGACCCCGAGGTGCGCAAGAAGGCCCTCTTCTGGCTCGGCCAGTCGAAGGACCCGCGGGCAATGGACTTCCTGAGCGAGCTGCTCGCCGAGTAGCGTAGGTCCTGGAGCGGCACCTCCGGGCGCCGCGCACCCCTGTGGTAGCTTGCCCCCTCGCGTGAGGGGACGATGCAACGCCACCGGGTGAAGCCGGGAAGCCGCGTCGAGCTGGCGCGGCGCGATGCCGGCTCGACCGCCGGCTTCCGCGGCGGCAAGAAGCGCGCGGCGGCGGAGCTGGCGCGGCTCAGCGCGCGGCTGGAGGCGCTCCAGGAGCTGCTCTGGGCGGAGCACCGGCACAAGGTGCTGGTCGTCCTCCAGGGCCTGGACGCGAGCGGCAAGGACGGCACCATCCGCCACGTCTTCGAGGGGGTCAACCCCGCCGGCGTCAAGGTCGCCGCCTTCAAGGTTCCGACGCCGGAGGAGCTGGCGCACGACTTCCTCTGGCGCGTCCATCCGAAGGTGCCCGGGCGCGGCGAGCTGGTCATCTTCAACCGCAGCCACTACGAGGACGTGCTGGCGGCGCGGGTGCTGGAGCTGGTGCCGCGCGCGGTCTGGGAGCCGCGCTACGAGCAGATCGTGAATCTCGAGAAGCTGCTCGCCGAGACCGGCACCACGATCCTCAAGTTCTTCCTCCACATCGACGCCGACGAGCAGCGCGAACGCTTCCAGGCGCGCATCGACGACCCGACGAAGCGCTGGAAGTTCAACCCCGGCGACCTCGACACGCGCAAGCTCTGGGAGAGCTACACGGCAGCCTACGAGGACGCCCTGGCGCGCACCGCGACCGACTTCGCGCCCTGGTACGTGGTGCCGGCCAACAAGAAGTGGTACCGCAACCTGGTGGTGGCGACGGTCCTGGTCGAGACGCTGGAAGGTCTCGGGATGACCTATCCGCCCGGCCCGCCGGGGCTCGATGGCCTGGTGCTGGAGTAGGGAGGAGAGCGCGGATGGGCGAGATCCAGGAGCGGCAAATCTCCGGCCTGACGGTGCGGATCGAGCGCGAAGTCTGCATCGGCAGCGCCAACTGCGCCAAGCTCGCCGGCGACGTCTTCGTGCTCGACCCGGAAGGGATCGTCACCTTCCGGCCGGAGGCGCCGGACATCGAGCGCGAGCGGCTGCTCGAGGCCTGCGGCGTCTGCCCGGTGGACGCCCTCGTGGTGCTGGACGCCGCCGGCACCCGGCTGGTCCCCTGACCCTGCGCCGGCGCGCGCTGCAGGCCGCGTAGCCGATGCTCGTCGCGCTGGTCGTTTCGCTCCTGGTGGCGGTCGTGAGCTTCCTCTACGGGCGCGCGGCTCTCGTCCTGTTCGCGCGCGCGATCGATGCACCCGGAGAGTCTCTCCGCCTGCCCTTCCCGATCGTAGTCCTGGCCGGGCTCGCGGTCTTGGCAGCGCTCGCCGGAACGTGGGCGCTCTGGGACGGCCTCGGAGCGACCGCGTGCTGCGCCTTTCTCGCCGGCGCCGTCCTGATCGCCGCGCTGCGGCCGCGTTGGCTGCCGGAGGCGCTGCGGCGCGAGGCGGCCGAGGTGGGCGGCGCCGGCCTGCTCGGCTGGCTGCTCCTCGCCGCCGGTGTTCTTTTCGTCCTCGTCCGCGCCGCCGGCCCGGTCGACAGCTACGACGCCGGCACCTACCATGCGCCGCTCATCCGCTGGCTGGAGAGCCACGGCTTCGTTCCCGGGCTCGGCAACCTGCACGGGCGGCTCGCTCTCTCGGCGGGGTGGTTCGTGCCGTCGGCGCTCTTCTCCTTCGCCTGGCTCGGCGGGCGCTCGTTGCACGTCCTGAACGGCACGCTCCTCCTGCTCCTCCTCCTCTGGGGAGTCACCGCGCTCGCCGCCTGGCGCCACGGGGAGCGGCGGGCGAGCCTCGTGCTGCGCCTTCTGCTGCCGCTCGCGGGCCTCCGCTTCCTCGGCAAATGGCTCTCGTCGCCCACCCCCGACGTCGCTGCGGCGGTGCTGGTCTGGGTCGTCGGGGTGCTCGCGCTCGAGCTGACCGAGAGCGCCGAAGGAGAAGCGGGCGGGGACGACGGCGCCCGCGCCGGCGCCCTGGCCCTCCTCGCCGGCTTCGCGGTAGCGGTCAAGCTCTCGGCCCTGCCGCTCCTCCTGCTCCCACTCTTCCTCGCCGTTCACCGGCTCGCGGCACGCACGCCGCGAAAGGCGGCCGCGCTCGCCGCGGCGCTCGCCCTGCCGCTCGCTCCCGCCGTCGCGCAGAGCCTCGTCACCTCCGGCTACCCGGTCTTCCCGCTGTCCCGGCTGGATCCCTTCGACTTCGACTGGGAAGTGCCGCGAGCGCAGGCGGAGGCGTACGTCGGCTGGATCCGGAGCTGGGCGCTCCTCCCCCACCGGCCCCCGCACGAGGTCCTGGCGATGCCCTTCTCGGAGTGGCTGCCGCGCTGGTGGGAGGCGCTGCGCTGGCCGTTCTCGGGCGCCGTTCTCGCCATCGTGCTCCTCGCCCCGCTCCGCCTGGTGCTCGTCCTGATCCGCCGGCCCCGCCGCCCGAGCTTCGAGAGCCTCGCCCTCCACGCAACCGTCTGGACCGGCGCGCTCTCCTGGTTCGTCATCGCCCCGGCGCCGCGATTCGGCTGGGGCTTCGTGGTCCTCCTCGCCTTCCTCCTCGCCCTGCCACTCGTCGCCACCGCCGCGCGCCGTCTCCCGGCGGCCGCCCTCGCCGCCCTCCTCCTCGCCGCCCTCGCCTGGGAGGTCTGGCAGGTCCGGGGCTGGGAGCCGGCCGCCTTCCCGGCCGCGGCCCGCCACGCGCTGATTCCGGCCGACTACCCGCGTCCGGCGACCCGCCGCGTCGTGCTCGGCGGCATCCCCGTGCACTTGCCGGTCGAAAACGATCAGTGCTGGTACGAGCCGTTCCCTTGCACGCCGACCCCCGATCCGAAGCTCACGCCGCGCGGCCGCGGCCTCGCGGACGGCTTCCGCTCCACCGACTAGAATCCACCCGCTTTGGCCGCCGAAATCGACTCGCCTCCCGCATCCGGCCCCACCCTGGTCCGCGGCTTGACCGCCTGGGACGGGGCCCTCCTCACGATCGGCAGCACGATCGGCACCGGCATCTTCCTCAC
>DASWHY010000494.1:0-5575 GCA_036397955.1 Thermoanaerobaculia bacterium
CCGCGGGCGGACGCGCTGCACGAGGCCGAGGATCGCCAGCTCGTGATTGGGGTGGCCGGTGACAACGAGGCGCCGGACCGCCGGGTCGGCGAGCGCGAGCGCCGTCACCCGGCGCTCCGCCGGGCGGCCGCCGCCAGGTTGCCCCACCACCAGGCCAGGAGGTCCCGGGCGAGCTCCAGCCGCCACCCCGCCACCGTGTGCGCCAGCAGGCCCCGCCGCGCCGGCACCCGCCGGCGGCAGTGCTCCGCCGCGGCGGCCTGCAGCTCGCGCCGCAGCGCGCCCCGATAGAAACGGCGGTGCTTCCAGTAGACCCCGGCCAGGCAGCGGCGGACCGCGGCGAGCTCCAGGTCGAAGTTGGCGAGATCGTCGCGGCCGGTGAACTTGCGCGACTCCCCGGCGATGCCCGGCAGGTGCACGACGGTCCCCGCCTGCGCGACGCGGAGGATGAAGTCCCAGTCCTCGAAGACGGCGAAGCGCTCGTCGTAGCCCCTCACCCGCTCCCAGGCCGCCTTGCGGTAGAGCGAGCCGGTGGCGTAGATGAAGTTGCCGAGGAGCACGCGGTCGAAGCGGAAGGGGACCGACACCTCGCGGCAGGCGAGGGGGAGGCCGGCGGGAGTATAGGTGGCGTGCCGGACGCCGGCATAGACGTAGTCGGCGCCCGTCGAGTCGAGGAAGTCGGCGAGCCGCGCGAGCTGGTCGGGGTCGTAGAGGTTGTCGTCGTCGAGGACGGCGATGCGCGGCGCGCGCGCCGCGGCGACGCCGGCGTTGAGCGCCGCCGGGCGCGACAGGCGGCGGCGCGGCGCCAGCCTGCGGCAGGAGGGAAGCGCCGGCGCGAAGCGTTCCAGCGCGCCGTCAATCCGGCCGCCGCTCATGTCGACGAGGACGACCTCGAAGTCGCGCCGGGTCTGGCGCACCAGGCTCGCGAGCGCCTCGGCGACCCGACCGGAGCCGAGCGTCCGCACGACGACGGAGATCGCCGGCGAGGCCTCGCTCACCGGGGTTCGGCAGGCCGGCGCCGCAGCTCGCCGACGAGGACTCGGAAGCGCTCGTCCTGGCGCAGCGGCGCGAGGGTCCGGCGCTTCACTCGCTCCACTTGGTCACTCCGTAGCGCCAGGCGCGGGCGCCGCTCCCCCACCAGCCGGACGGCACGCCGGCCTTCTGTTTCAGCGCGGCGAGGAACTGGCGCGGCTCGGGGACCTGCTCCCAGACCTGCGGCAGGAAGGTGGCGCGGAAGCTGCCCAGCTCGAGGACGACGCCGTCCGCGCCGGGCCGGAGGGCGGCGAGGAGCACTTCCTCGGTCGCCGCCGGCAGCGGCTGGAGCGGCGAGAGGAGCGACAGCTCGACCGCGAGCCCCGCCAGCTCCGCCGCGCGCAGCGGCGGAAAGCGCGGGTCGTCGAGCGCGGCGGCGCGGGCGTTGGTGCGCACGTCCTCGCCGAGCGGGCGGACGGCGCGCACCGAACCGACGCAGCCGCGCAGCAGGCCGTCGAGCCGCAGCGTCACGAAGCAGGCGCCGGGCTCGCGCAGCCAGGGCTCGTCGCAGGCCGAACAGAGGGCCGTGCCGAGCGCGTCCTCGATCGCCGCGCGGGCGAGCGCCAGGAGAAGGCGCCCGCGCGTTTCGGCGTCCGGCGCGGCGAGCGGCTCCACCACCTCGCGCACGACTCTCAAGCCGCGCGCCCAAAACCGAAGGCCCCGTACCCCACCACCTGGTCCCGCGGCCCGGCGGTGTCTCCCGAGTTGCGCAGGTCCAGCAGCTCGGCCGCCAGCCCGCGCCGGCGCGCCGCCACCAGCAGGCCGTTGATCGCCCGGGCGCCGCACGCCTGGTCGGGGTCGAGCGGCCCGGCGAGCGCCACGACCTGCCGCGCCGTCGCCGCGTCCACCGCCCGCGCCGCCGCGTACGGCAGGTAGTGCGAGAGGTCGGAGCTGACGACGACGACCGTCTCCTCCCCGCCCCACACCCGCTCCAGCACCTCCGCCACCTCCTCGGGGCTCGCCCCGCCGACGACCAGCGGCAGCACCTCGGCCTCCGGGAAGAGGAGCTGCAGGAAGGGGAGCTCGACCTCCAGCGAATGCTCTCGCGCGTGGGCCTCCGGCTGCACCAGGACCTGCGGCAGCCGCAGCGCGGCCCCCGCCCCCTCGCGGTCGATCGGCACGGCGCCGAGCGGTGTGGCCAGCATCTCGACGCCCGGCAGGGCCAGTCCTCGCACCGGCACGCGATGAGAGGGGCCGATCAGTACCACCTTGCGCGGCGGCGTGCGGCGCGCCGCCAGCGCCCGGAAGGCAATCGCGGCGACGGGGCCGGAGTAGACGTAGCCGGCGTGGGGGGCGATGACCGCCTTGGGCGGCGGGCCGGGGCGGGCGGCGGAGGCGCGCTCCGCGATTTCGAGCAGCCCCTCGACCGTCGCGCGGAGCGCCTCGGGGGCCGCGGGGTAGAAGCTCCCGGCGACGGCCGGCGGCCGGATGCGCGGGTGCCCGGGGTCCTCCACGCGGCCTCTCCGCTACTTCTTGAGCCCGATCTCCCGCAGCCGCTCCTCCAGGAACTCGCCGGCGGTGATCGGCGGGTACTTCGGGGGCCGGTCCGCGGAGACGAAGCGCGGCAGGATCGTCAGGTCGCAGTCGGCGTAGGGGTGGACGAAGACGGGCATCGAGTAGCGCTCCATGCGGGTCCGGTATTCGAGAGTACCACCGGCGTGGCCGGCTCGCCCTGCCGCTACAATCCGCGGCGTGAGCTCGCCGGCGCCATCCTCAACGCCTGCCTCCACCCCCCACCGCCCCGGCATGTTGCGCAGCCTAGCGCTCGCCCTGACCTCGTGGCGCACCGCCTCGGTCACCCTGCTCTCCTTCTCCTCCGGGCTACCACTGGGTCTGGTGTGGATCGCCATTCCCGATTGGCTGCGCAACGTAGGAGTCGACATTCGCATCGTCGGCCTGATTACGCTCGCGCAGGCGCCGTGGACCTTCAAGTTCCTCTGGTCGCCGCTGATGGATCGCTACGTACCGCCCTGGCTCGGGAGGAGGCGCGGCTGGGCGTTCATCGCTCAGATCGGACTCTTCGCGCTCACACTAGGACTCGCCGGCGTCGGCCATCGCCCGGAGACGCCGTGGGTAATTGCAGCACTGGCACTGGCGATCGCATTCGCGTCAGCGACACAGGACATCGCTATCGACGCCTATGCGGTGGACGTCCTGCGGCCCGAAGAACAGGGGGTGGCGGTGGGGGCCCGGACCGCCGCCTATCGCGCCGCGATGACGCTGGCCGGCGGGCTGGCGATCACCTTCGCGGGCCGGTGGTCCTGGCCGGCGGTCAATGTGGGACTTGCCCTCCTCTACCTGCCGATGCTCCTCGTCTCCTGGAAGGCGCCTGAACCCGGTGGCCTTGCAGCGGCGCCGAGGACGCTGCGCGAGGCAGTCTGGTATCCGTTCGTCGGTTTTCTGCGACGTCACCGTGCGCTCGAGATCCTGGCTTTCGTTTTTTGCTACAAGTTCGCTGATCACCTGGCGCAGTCGCTACAGCGTCCGTTCCTGGTGGACATGGGCTACAGCGACTTCGACCGCGGCGTGGCGCTCGCCACCGTGGCGTTGATCGGTCACCTCGTGGGCACATTCGTGGGCGGCGCTCTGACCAACGTCCTGGGGCTCGGCCGTTCGCTTTGGGTCTTCGGCTTCTGCCAAATCTTTTCCAACCTCGGCTACGTCTGGCTGGCCGCCGTCGAGGGAGTCAACCGGCCACTGATGTACGGCGCGATCGGTTTCGAGACACTGTCCTCGGGCCTGGGCACCGGAGCCTTCTTCGTGCTCCTGCTCCGGCTGACCCAGAAGCGCTTCTCTGCCACCCAGTACGCCTTGTTCTCGAGTCTTTTCGGGCTGCCGCGCCTCTTCGCAGGCCCGATCGCGGGCTTCGCGGTCTATGCCGCGGGCTGGTACGTCTTCTTCTGGAGCACCATGCTCGTCGGCATTCCGGGGATGGTTCTCCTCGCGCGCTTCGTGCCATGGCGGGCGCGTGAACCGGAGTTCGCGATCGAGCCACCAAGGGTCCGTCGACCGCTGAGGGTCGGCGAGCTCGCCCTGCGCGGGATCGCCGGCGGAGTGCTGGGGGCGCTCCTCGCCGTGCTCATCACCGCTTCGCTCGCGGCGTTACGGGCGTTCAAGGACGCCCCCGAGCTCGGTCTCGATTTGCTGGTGCCTCTCACCGCCCTACTCCGCCCGGCGGCGTCGGGCGATTGGCTGTCCCTGCTCGGAATCATCGTCTTCGGCCTCGTTTGCGGGCTGTTCACCGCCGCGATCGTGGCGGCGCGCCACGGCGCTGGCGAGGAGCTCCTGATCGAGGCCGAGACGCCAACAGGCTGAAATAGGAGGGACCACCCGATGCCCCTCTACCGTTCGCGACGACACAAGATCATCGCCGGCGTCTGCGGCGGGATCGCCGACTGGCTGGGCTGGAGGCCGACGACGGTGCGGCTCCTCTACGTCCTGCTCTCGGTCTGCTCGGCCGGGTTCCCGGGGACGATCGTCTACATCCTGCTCTGGATCTTCATCCGCAAGGCGCCGAAGGAGCCGGCCGCGCCGTAGCGCCCGGGCCACGTCCCGGGCGTTTTTCTTCGGCTTCAGCGCCGCACGAAGAGGACCGCGAGGTCGTCCGCATAGACCCTGGCGAAGCGTTCGGGCGGGAAAAGCAGGTCGGTGGCCGTGTGGACCTCGACGCGCACTGGCCGGCCGGCGGCGTCGAGCGTGACGAGCGGGCGCAGGCGGACGTCGTTCCGCACCAGCGCGGCGTCGATGGCGTAGCGGTCGAGGAGCGCCTGCCAGGCGCGCTCGTCGGCGCGGGCCCGCGCCAGCTCGTGCAGCAGGTCGGGCCGGACCTCGTTGCGCGAATCGATGAACACCTGCCGCGGCGGGTAGAGACGCCAGAGCAGGTACCCCCCGAAGGCCACGTCGTTGTAGAGGTTGCCGACGCCGCGGCGGCGCTCGAGGAGGTCGACCGACTTTTCGGGGAAGCGCCCGGGCTCGAGGCCGAGCCCCGGCACCAGCCGGCCCTGCCGCGGCCGCAGCGGTCCGGACGACGGCGGCCAGACGCACCAGGCGGCGGCGAGGACGCAGGCGGCGAGGGCGGCGGTGCGCCACAGCGCCGGCCGCGCGATGGGCGGCAACGGCGCCGCCCGCCGCAGATCGGCGAGACACTCTCCGGCGAAGAACGCGGCGCCGAGAAAGAAGAGCCCCTGGTGGCGGACCGCGGTGGCGGCGAGGGCGGCGAGCAGGAGTGCGACGAGCCCGGTCGCCGCGTCGAGCCGGCGGGCGCGGACCCGGGCGGCGGCCGCGAGCGCGACGAGAGCTGCCACGCCCGCCAGCAGGTAGGGCTGCGGCGCCCGCCAGACGGGCAGCCACTCCGGGTTGACCGCCGGGAGACCGCGCAGGCCGGCGGCGATCCCCAAGGGGACGGAGAAGACCTTGGCGCCGTAGGGGTTGGCAAGGAGCGCGAGGGCGGCGACCGCCGGCAGCCCGAGCACGGCCCGCCAGGGGAAGCGCGCGCCGAGGAGGTAGGCGGCGACGAGCGGCGGCGCCAGCAGCGCGCCGGGGTGGA
>DASWHY010000495.1:0-2820 GCA_036397955.1 Thermoanaerobaculia bacterium
CGGGCAGGTCGACCTGCCGCATCGAAGCTCCAGTGCGAGCGGCGTGCCAGCGCGGCGGACGGGAACGGGCGGTACGGCGGGACCGGCGGCCGGTGCAACGGGACCAACGCCCGGTACTACGGGACCGGCGCCTGGTACCACGAAACCGGCGGCCGGGACTACGGGACCAGCGGCTGGTACCGGCGGGGCGAGGAGCGGTTCCGCGGGACGGGGTCTTGGCACCGCGGCACGAAGCGCCGGTACCGTGGTACGAGCCGCCGGTACCGCGGTACCGCGCGAAACGCCTACCTGAGATACCCCACGACCGCAGCTTCCGTAGCCAGGAGCTGCTCGCGAGCAGCAGCGGCGGCGGCGCGGCCAGGCAGGCGGCGATTGCCAGCGCTGGCGGGGCGGCGCCTTGTTCACCAGGCGCAATCGCCTGTAGGCTGCCGAAGGTGGACGGACGAGCTACGCTGACGCCCCGGGGCTACGTGATCTGCATTCGCAATGAGGGTTATCCCGCATCCCTGGAGCGCGGCAAGGTCTACCTCAGCTCGGGGCCTCCCGAGGTTGGACCTCAGGGTTACCTGGCGGTCGTGGACGAATCGGGGGAGGACTACCTGTACCCGGCCAGCTTCTTCCACGCGATCGACCTGCCGCAGGAGGTCGAAAAGGCGCTCGCTCTCCAGCGATCGGTCCGCTGACTCAAATCCTTGGCTCTTCCAGAAGCTCGCTATCGCAGGTAGCCGAGCGACCGCAGTTTCGTGATGTGGTTCCACTCAAGGTAGGTGGCGCCGAGGGCGTCGCCGGGGAGGTAGCGGCGGCGGGCGGTGGCGCGGGCGGCTAGCTCGCGCTCGCCCCAGGCGCGGAGGGCGGCGGCGATCTCGGGCTCTGCGGCGGCGTGGTCGCGGGTCTCGCCGGGGTCGTCGGCGAGGTTGTAGAGCTCGGCGGCCAGCGCCGGATCTCGCGGCACGATCAGCTTCCAGGGGCCGCGCCGCACGGCCCAGCGCTCGGGGCCGTGGAGGATGACGTCGGCGAGCTGCGTGGCGCGCGGCAAGGGGTGGCCGGCGAGCCCGGCGGTCAGGTCCCGGCCTTGCGACGGCGACGACTCGGCGCCGACCAGGGAGAGGAGAGTCGGGAAGAAGTCGGCCATCCGCACCGGCTCGGGCATGACGGCCGTTCCGACGCCCGGCCCGCTCAGCAGCCCCGGCACCCACAGCAGCTCGCGGTAGTGCGTATGGCCGTGGTCGGCGTTCGGCTCGTAGCCGCGAGCGCGCTCCTGTGGCAGGCGCGTCCAGAACTCCTCGCCGTGGTCGGAGACGACGAGGAGCACCGTGTCCTCCGCCATCCCCAGCTCGGCGAGGCCGTCGAGGAACCGCCCGAGCGCGCGGTCGGTCGCCGCCACCTCGGCGCGGTAGAGCGCCTCGTGCCAGCGGCGGTCGGAAGCCGGCGGGATCGGGTTCTCGGGGCGGCGGTCGGCGGCGCAGCCGAGCGGGCCGCGGTAGTCGGGCTGGAGCCGGCGCGCCACCGTCCGGCAGTCCTCGGCTGACGGCTCGTAAGGGTTGTGCGGGTCGAAGAGGTGAAGGTAGAGGAAGAGCCGCCGCTCCTCGCGATACCGGCGAAGCCGCGCGAGCGCCTCGCTCACCAGGACGTCCGCCCGCTCCTCGCGCGAGACGTACTCGTCGAACCCCTGGGAGAGCCCGAAGGCCGGGTTGACGTAGATGTTGTGGTAGACGCCGAGGTTGTAGAAGCCGTCGCCGCGCAGCACCTCGGCCATGGTCGTGGCGCCCCCCGCGAGGCCGGTCGGCGCGAACTCCCCGAAGCGGCGCCCGGCGCCGTGGGTCTGCGGCTCGAGGCCGGTCAGGAGCGTGGCGACGCTCGGCAGCGTCCAGGGTGCCGGCGCGGAGAGGTCGGCGAAGCGCACGCTCTGCTCGGCGAGAGCGTCGAGGCGGGGCGTCACGCCGGTGCGGTCGCCGTACGCGCCGACGACGTCGGCGCGCAGCGTGTCGATCAAGACGATCACGAGGTGCGGCCCGGGGCGCCACCCGCCGGCGGCGATCACCGGATTCCCCCACACCGCCACCCCCTCCGGCAGCGGGCGGCCATTGCGGGTGGCTTCGACCTCGAGGAGCAGCCGCCCCCCGCGCGTGATCTCGCCGCCGACCTCGGCCCAACCCGGCGTCCCGCCCGGGACATCCGCCACCAGCAAGGGATCGCCGTCGC
The DNA here is from genome assembly GCA_036397955.1 of Thermoanaerobaculia bacterium. GTDB lineage: Bacteria > Acidobacteriota > Thermoanaerobaculia > Multivoradales > UBA5704 > DASUNQ01. The sequence goes on from DASWHY010000495.1 coordinate 2,203, forward strand.
CTTCCTCGGATGCGAAGCGGGCGCGGAAGCGGGCGACGACGCCCGGCTTGTCGTACTCCGGCACGAGGCCGAGCCGGGCGGTGAAGCGGGCGCCGCGCGGCAGGTCGTCCGGCAGGTCGATGGCGATCGAGGCAAGGCCCGGAAGCGAAGGGAGGCACTCCCCTTCGAGGCACATGAGGCGGTAGGGGTCGGCGGGGGCCTTCGCGCTCAGCCGCTCGAGCTGCGCGCTGCCGCCGGTCACCGAGAGCCGGAGCGCCGTCACCCGCCCCGTCCAGTAAGGCTCGCGCCCGAGGTCTACGTCGTAGGCGTGGGGTTGGCCGTCGGGGACGAGCGGGAAAGAGAGGGTGCGATACGGCGGGAAGTGCGCGTCTTGCACCAGCCGCCAGGAGAGGGTGGCGAGGCGGGCGTCGCCGCGCGCGACGAGGGTTAGCTTCGCGATCCGCGCCGCCGAGAGCTTGGCCGGGATCGTCCGCGGTTGCCCGTCGAGCACGCCACCCGCGGGAAGGGTCACCTCCTCACGCCCAGAAGGCTGGGTGAGGAGATCTCCAACACGAATTAGCCGTTGGGGTTGCCTCTGGCAGGCGGTGAGCAGCAGAAAGAGGCAGGTAAGTAAAAGAA
>DASWHY010000496.1:0-4188 GCA_036397955.1 Thermoanaerobaculia bacterium
CGGACGGTGGCCTACGACCGCTATCTGAAGTCGCGGGAAAAGGTGCGCGCGGGGTACCTGCTCTCCCCCTACCTCTCCTCGCACGACGTGCCGGGCGCGCTCCACCAACTCGGCGGCGATCGCGAGCTCTTCCGCCTCGCGGCGCTCCTCCAGCTCACCGCCCTCGGCCCGCCGACGATCTACTACGGCGAGGAGGTCGGGCGCCCCGGCGGCGATTGGCCGGACAACCGGAGCGACATGCCCTGGGGGGAGCGCGCGATCCAGCCGGGCGCCGGGGTGCCCCGCGACGAGGCGCTGCGCGAGGACTACAAGAAATTGATCGCGATCCGCCGCGCCCATCCGGCGCTGTCGCGCGGCCCGCACGAGAGCCTCGCGTCCGCAGGCGACCTGCTGGTCTTCCTGCGCCGGGACGGGGCGAGCGGCGACGCCGTCGTGGTGGCGGTCAACCGCGGGGCCGAGCCGGCGGCGGCGGGCTTCGACGCGCCGGCCGAATGGGGGAGCGGGCCGGTCGCCGACACGTGGAGCGGTGAGGAGGTGGCGCGGGCGGGGGCGCGGGTCGAGGTTGCGGTGCCGGCGCGCGGCGCGCGCATCCTCACCGCCGGGCCCCCACCCGATCGGGTGGGGCGGCAGGACCCCGACCCGCGCCAAGCTCCAGGGGAGACGACGCCATGGCCGACGTGATCCTCGACGGCATCCGCAAGGAGTTCGGGCCGGTGACCGTCATCGAGCACCTCGACCTCGCGGTCCGCGACCGTGAGTTCATGGTCCTGGTCGGCCCTTCGGGGTGCGGCAAGTCGACGGCGCTGCGCATGATCGCGGGGCTCGAGGAGATCACCGCCGGCACGATCTCGATCGGCGGCCGGGTGGTCAACGACGTGGCGCCCAAGGACCGCGACATCGCGATGGTCTTCCAGAGCTACGCCCTCTACCCGCACATGACGGTGCGCCAGAACCTGGAGTTCGGCTTGAAGATCCGCAAGACGCCGCGCGAGGAGATGGAGCGCCGGGTGCGCGAGGCCGCCGAGATCCTCGGCGTCACCGAGCTCCTCGACCGCAAGCCGAAGCAGCTCTCCGGCGGGCAGCGCCAGCGCGTCGCGGTCGGCCGCGCCATCGTGCGCAAGCCCGCCGTCTTCCTCTTCGACGAGCCGCTCTCGAACCTCGACGCCAAGCTGCGGGTGCAGATGCGGGCCGAGATCTCGAAGCTGCAGAAGACGCTCGAGACGACGACCGTCTACGTCACCCACGACCAGATCGAGGCGATGACCATGGGGCACCGGATCGCGGTGATGCGCGCCGGGGCGCTGCAGCAGGTGGGCACGCCGCTCGAGGTCTACGAGCGGCCGGCCAACCTCTTCGTCGCCGGCTTCATCGGCACGCCGCCGATGAACTTCGTGCCCGGCACGCTCGCCGACGGCGGCGCCGCCTTTGTCGCCTCGGGCTTCCGCCTGCCGGTGCCCGAGCGCTTGCGGGCGTCGGCCGGCGGCGACGGCCGGCGCGTGGTGCTCGGCATCCGCCCCGAGAACATCCGCGAGCCCGGGCGCGCCGAGCGCGGCGGCCCCACCCTGCCGCTGACCGCCAAGGTCGAGTTCGTCGAGCCGCTCGGGCACGAGGTCATCGTCCACGGCCGGGTCGGCGAGGACCTGCTCGTCGCCAAGGTCGATCCGCACCGCGCGCCCACGATGGGCGCGGAGTTCCCGCTGGTCCTCGACCTCGACGCCATCCACTTCTTCGACGCCGCGAGCGAGCAGCGGCTCGCCGCCTAGGAGAACGCCGCATGCGCTCCGCGATCCGCTTCCGAGCTCTCCTTGCCCTTCCCCTGGCGCTCCTCGGCGCCGCCCCCGCCGCGGCGCAGAAGGAGATCGTCGTCTGGCACGCCTACCGCGGCGACGAGCGGGCGGCCTTCGAGAAGGTCCTCGCCGAGTTCAACCGCACGCACCCGGGGAGCAAGGCGTCGCCGCTCGCGGTTCCCTACGACGCCTTCGCCGACAAGATCACCGCCGCCGTGCCGCGGGGCAAGGGGCCGGACGTTTTCATCTACGCCCAGGACCGTCTCGGCGGCTGGATCGCCGCGGGCAACACCGTCGAGCCGCTCGACTTCTTCCTCGACGCCAAGATCAAGGGGCGCTACCTGCCGACGACGCTGCAGGCGATGACCTACCGGGGCAACGTCTACGGCCTGCCGCTCAACTTCAAGGTCATCACCCTGATCTACAACAAGAAGCTGATCGCCAAGCCCCCCAAGACCACCGGCGAGCTCATCGCCGTGGCCAAGAAACACACCGACGCGGCGAGCGGCAAGTTCGGGCTCGCCTACCACTACGCCGACTTCTACTACCACGCGCCGCTGATGAACGCCTTCGGCGGCGGCGTCTTCGCCGGCCGCAAGCCGACGCTCGACTCGCCGCAGAACGTCAAGTCGCTCGAGACCCTGATGAAGTGGCTGGGGCAGGGGTTCCTCCCCGCCGAGCCCTCGACCGCCCTCATCACCGCGCTCTTCAACCAGGGCAAGGCGCCGATGGTCCTCTCGGGCCCCTGGTTCCTGGGCGAGGTGCGCAACGACCTCCAGGTCGGCCTGGCGCTGCTGCCCACGGTCGACGAGGCCGGGGGCAAGCCGATGCGCCCCTGGATGACGGTCGAGGGGGTCTACGTCGCCGCGCCGTCGAAGAACAAGGACGCCGCCTTCGCGCTCGCCCAGTTCCTGACCGACGTGCCGGCGGCGAAGGTGCTGGCGCTCGAGGGGCGCCAGAGCCCGGCCAACAAGGCCGCCTACGCCGACGCGCAAGTCGCCGCCGACCCGGTGCTCAAGGCCTTCCGCGAGCAGGTCGAGGTCGCGGTGCCGATGCCCAACCTGCCGGAGATGACGCTCGTCTGGTCGCCCGCCACGACGGCGATGAACAAGATCGTCAAGAAGTCGGCGACGCCGAAGGCGGCGCTCGACGCGGCGCAGAAGGAGGTCGTGGAGAGGATCGCCAAGCTCCGCGGCTAGGACCGACCGATGCGCGCCCGCACCCGACCGCTGTCGCACCGCCGCCGCTTCGCCGCCGGCCTCGCCGTCGCGCTCCTCGCCGGCGTCGGGCTCTGTCTGGCGCTGGTCGCGGCGACGCGCGAGGAGGCGCTCGCCGAGCGCGCCGAGCGCAAGGCGGTGATCACCCTGCGCGCGCTGGCCGAGCTGGTCGAGCGCGCGGCGGGCGCCGAGCCGGGGGAGGCGGTCCGCCGCGCCGTGGCGCGATTCGCCGCCACCCACCCGGAGGTGCGCTCGGTCCGGGTCGTGACCTTCGAAGGGATCCGTCTCGAGGCCTCGAGCGATCCGGCCGACCGCGGCGCGCGCGCGGCGCCGCGGCGCCTCGAGCGCGCCGAGAAGCCGCTCTACGACCTGGGGCAGAAGCTGCGCGCGGCGGTGGCCGAGAACCGTGAGAGCGCCGCGGCGGAGGAGACGATCCTGGGCGAGGAGATCGCGCTCGAGCGGCGGCCGGACGGCGGGTTCGCGCTCGCCGCGCCGGTCGAGCGCGGCGGCGAGGTCCTCGGCCTGGTGCAGATGCGGACCGAACCCGCGCCGCAGGGGGCGGCCGCACCGTCGTGGCTGCCGTTCCTCGCCGCGTGGCTCGCCCCGGTCCTCGTCTTCGCGCTCCTGGCGCTGGCGCTCGGCGAGCGCCGCGCGCCTCTCGCCGCTGCGGCGGCGGCCCTCCTGGCCGTCGCCCTCGGCGCGGTCGCCTGGCTGGGGCTGCGGGTGGCGGCGGAGGAGCGGCGCGAGACCGGGCGGCAGCTCGCCGCGCACGCCGCCGCCGAGGCCGCCGCGACGCGCCAGCTCCTCGCCGAGCTGGGGCTCCCCGAGGCGCCGCCGCTCGCGCCCGGCCGGTGGGACGTGGACGTCCAGCGCCGGCCGCGCCAGCTCCTCGCCGCCGCCGGCGCCCTCGACGAGGGGCGGCTCGGCGAGCTGGTCCGCCGCGACGCCTCGCGGCTCACCCGCGCCGTCGCCTGGATCGCCGCCGCGGCGCTCGCCCTCCTCGCCTTCGTCGGCTTCGGCGGCGCTGCGCGGGTCGGCCGCGACCTGGTCGCCCACCGCGCCGCCTACGTCTACACCGTGCCGGCGCTCGTCGCCATGCTGGTGCTCGTCTTCTTCCCCTTCCTCTACGGGTTCCTCCTCTCCTTCACCAACGCCAACATCTACAACTCGAACAAGCCCCTGGC
>DASWHY010000497.1:0-3732 GCA_036397955.1 Thermoanaerobaculia bacterium
GGTATGGCCGGCGTCCTCGCTCGCCAGGTACTTGGCGGCGACTTGGCGCAGGTCACCCACCACCAGGGGCATGAGGCGGTCCAGGGCCTGCGGATCGCCGCCGCTCCAGGCGTCGAGCAGCCGGGTCACGTCGCTCGATGGACGGGGCATCGGGCGTCCATTCTATGCCGGGCCGGACGGACGCCCCGAGGGCTGCTACCTCAACGAGCCGCGGGCCGTGGCCCCACGGCGCCGCGCAGCCTCGCCGTGACCTCCTTGAGCCGCGCCCGCAGCCGTTCGGCTTTCTCCGGCTCGACCTCACCGGCGTCACGGATCAGCACCGGACTTCCTCCGGCCTTCTCCAGATTGCCTTCCGCGAAGGACTGGAAGTTGATCGCGAACGCGGCGGTCAGGTCGGTCGAGACGCTGATCAGGCAGAAGAGCCCGGCGAAGACGCCCACGTCCATACGCAGAGTCCTTTCCTGGTCCGGCGCCGAAGCCGCGTACTCGAAAGCGTCGCCGCCGGCTTCGCACACCATGACGGCGATCAACGTGGCGGTCTGGCGGTTCCACATCACGGTAAACGCCACTTGCGCGTCCTCCGTGACGTCCAGGAAGAAGTCGCGGTCGCTGGCGGCGAAGACCTGCTGCAGGAAGGTCTGGCCCGCCGCGGGGCCGGCGCAGAGCAGGAGAACGGAAAGGGTCAGGATTTTCTTCATGGCTGGTCCCTCGTGTCGCGTCGGTTCATCGGAGCTCGCGCAGGGCCTTGGCCCGGAGCCGGAGATCGCCGGCGAGCTTCAGGAGCCGAGGATCCGTTTCGTCGCCCTCCGCGAAGGGCCGGAGCTGCGCCGTCTCCAGGACGTTGCCGCCAGGCGACGTCACCAGGAGGTTGATCGTGTAGTCGGTGACCAGGCCGGCCAGGATCTCGACGATCGCGACGCAGTCGACTCCGTCGGGGATACCGACGTCGGCGGTCAGGATGCGGTCCTGGTCGGAGACCGACGTGGCGAAGACCACGGTCTCGCCGGCGAGGGAACAGCCGACGATCATTCCCAGGACGTCGGGCGCGTCCTGCCAGACCACGGTGAGCCGCGCCTGGCCGGAATCGACCATGGAGAAGAAAAAGGCGTCCTCCGCGCCGTCGCTGACGGTGTCCGTCAGGGTCTGCGCCGAAGCGGACGCCGAGAGTCCCGCCACCAGCACCGTCGCGATGGCGGCCGCGAGATACTTTCGGGTCATACATACCTCCTGTTGACGTCTCAGCGATCGGTTCGCGGGGCATCCTATCATGACACGGACATCTGAAACCTTCTCCGCCGCCGGCAGTACGAGAGACGCAGGAGGAGCCACATGAGCCGCGTCCGACGTCTGTATCCCGTAGCCTGCGTCCTGGCGTCCTGGCTGGCCGGCTGTACCTCGGTTCCCGAGGCGCGCCTGGCGACGCCTTCTCCGTCGCCGGCCGCCGTCCTCGAGGCCGAGCTGCCGCGGATGATGGAGGAAGCCGGCGTCCCGGGTCTGGCCATCGCCCTGCTCCGCGACGGCCGGCCCGTCTGGCACGGCGCCTTCGGCGTCAGGAACGCCGACACCGGCGACCCGGTGACGAACCAGACGGTCTTCGAGGCCGCGTCGCTCTCCAAGCCGGTCTTCGCCTACGCCGTCCTGCGGCTGGCGGCGCGGGGCGAGCTCGACCTCGACGCGCCGCTGTGGACGACGCTGCCCTACTCCCGCCTCGCCCACGACGAACGCGCCCGCGCGATCACCGCCCGCATGGCCCTGAGCCACCAGACCGGCCTGCCCAACTGGGGAGGACCGCCGATGGGCGACGCGCCGTTGCAACTGGAGTCCGATCCCGGCGGCCGCTGGCAGTACTCGGGCGAGGGCTTCGTCTTCCTGCAGCAGGCGGTCGAGAAGCTGACCGGGCTCGAGCTCGACGCCCTCGTGCGCCGCGAGGTCTTCGCGCCTCTGGGCATGACCCACAGCAGCTTCGTATGGCAGGACGCCTACGAGACCGCGACCGCCACCGGCCACGAACGCCTGGGCGCGGCGCAGGAAAAGTCCAAGCCCGGGGCGGCCAACGCCGCGGCCAGCCTGCACACCACGGCCGCCGACTTCGCGCGGTTCGTCGCCGCCGTCCTCCGCGGCCCGGACCGCGAGGTCGCCGAGCGGATGCTCGAGGCGCAGGTCCAGGTCGCCGGCCAGGACGGCGCGGATCCGCCGCCCGAGCTGCGATGGGGCCTGGGATGGGGCCTCCAGGACGGCGCCGCCGGCCGCGCCTTCTGGCACTGGGGCGACAACGGGACGTTCCGCTGCTACGTGGTGGCCTTTCCCGCCGGCGGCGACGGTCTCGTCTACTTCACCAACAGCGAGAACGGCCTGTCGCTGGCTCGCGCCCTGGTCTCGCGCGTCCTCCCCGGCGACGCGCACGCCGCCGTCTCCTGGATCGACTACGAGGCCTACGACGCGCCGGCGCGCAAGCTGGTCTTCGCCCTCGAGCGCGCCTTCCTCCACGAGGGACGCGACGCCGGCCTGGCCCTCTACCGCCGGCTCGCCCGCGAGCAGCCCGACGCGCTCGCGCCGCCGGTCGCCGGCCGGGTCGCGCAGACCCTGGCGGACCGGGACCGCAGCGACGACGCCATCGCGCTGCTCACCGCCAACGTCGAGCGTTTTCCGGACGTGGCGGCGGCGCTGCACGACCTGGGGCAGGCCCTCCTGGACGCAGGACGGCTCGAAGAGGCGCTCGCGGCGTACCGGCGGGTCCTGGAGCTCGCCCCCGACGACGAGCGCGCGCCGGCCCGGATCGCCTGGGCCGAGCTCGGCCTCGCGTCCCATCCGCCCGCCCTGCCCGAGGACGCCCTGCGCCGTCTGGCGGGGAGTTACGGCCCCCGTCAGGTCACGTTCGAGGAGGGCCGGCTGCGCTACGTCCGCCGCGGCGGCAGCGGCACGCCGTACTGGCTGGCGCCGTTGACGCAGGACACGTTCGCCCTCGAAGGTCTCCCCTCCTTCCGTCTCCGCTTCGTGAGCGGCGACGAGGGCCGGATCGTGAAGGTCGAGGGTCTCTACTCGGAGGGACGGACGGACGAGTCGCCGCGCGACCCGTGATGGAGACTGGGAGCCCCGTGCCCCGCGTCGACGCCCGACGGCTCCAGCTCGCCAGACCTTGACGAGCAGAGGGAATCGTATTACCCTCTTGACAGGCGGTAAGACCGTGGCTTGCCGAATCCAAGGGAGATAGCCGTGCGAACCCTGTCGATGAAGGTCCCGGAAGCGTTGGACGACGATCTCGGGATCCTGGCCGCCCGCCGGGGCGTCAGCAAGTCCGCGCTGATTCGTGATGCGATGAGCGAGCTCGTCGCCCGCGAGCGGGTAGGCCGCGTTCCCTTGGGCTCGTTCCTGGCCCTGGCCGAAGATCTCGCAGGGTGCGTCGAGGCTCCGGAGGACCTGTCCACGAACAAGTCCTACCTGGACGACTACGGCCGGTGAGAACCGTCAAGGTCCTGGTCGGCACGGCCGACGAAGTCGCACCCTGCAACCCCTCCGCCAGGCGCGGGCGCACGCCGTGCGCCCCTACACCGGACGGCGCCGGGGCCGGAAAAACGCCAGCACCATGCGCACCACCTCCCCCGCCGACGCCGGCTCGATCCCGCGCTCGCGGTTGCCCGCCCCCACCTCGAACGCCAGACGCCACTGCTCGAAGAGGATCCGGTAGGCGTCGAAGAGCGTGTGCTCGGGGTCGTAGACGTGGGTCGCCTCGGA
>DASWHY010000498.1:0-4919 GCA_036397955.1 Thermoanaerobaculia bacterium
GCCCGGAGAAGTGGGGGAGGCTTCCCGGCCTGCTTCCCTCTTTCCCGCGCCGGCCGGGAGCGTCTCCCGGCTCGGTTCCCACCGGCGCGCTACCATGCGCCAAATGCCCGCCCGCGCGCCGAAGATCGACGACGAGGTCCGGGACCTCTACCAGGGCCACCTCGGCGACTTCACCGCCGGGCGCCAGGCGCTGGCCAAGCGACTGCGCCAGGCCGGGGACGCGCGCGCTGCGGAGGTGGCGGGGCTGGCTAAGCCTCCGCTCTCGGCTTGGGCCGTGAACCGGCTCTTCGCGCGCGAGCCGAAGGGGGTGGCGGCGCTCGTCGGAGCGGGGGAGCGGGCGCGCGCCGCGCAGCGGAAGGTGGTGGCGAAGGGCGATCCGGCGGCGCTGCGGCAGGCGATCGAGGCGGCGCGCGCCGAGGTCGAGCGGCTGACCGGGCGCGGCGCCGCCATCCTGACCGAAGCCGAGCGCGCGCCGGGCGAGGCGATCGTCGAGCGCCTGCGCACCAACCTGGAGGCGCTCGCCTTCAACCCGGCGACGGCGCCGGTCGCGGAGCGCGGCTGGCTCGACGAAGACCTCGAGCCGCCGGGCTTCGAGGTGCTGGCGGGGCTCCAGCTGGCGGCGGCCGGCGGGCGCCCGGCGGCGGCGGCAAAGACGCCGCCTGCAAAGCCCGCGGGCAAGAAGCCGGCCACCGTCCACGGCTTCGAGGAGGGCCGCCGCGCAGCGGTGGCGCGGCGGGAGCGGGCGGCGCAAGAGGACGCGGAGCGGCGCGAGCGGGCGCGCGAGGCCGTCGAGCGGCGGGAGCGGATCGAGCAGGCGAAGGCGGAGCTGCGGCGCGCCGAGACCGAGGTCGACGCGCGCCGCCGCGAGAGCGAGCGCGCCGACCGCGCCGCCGAGGAGGCGCGCGGCAAGCTCGAGCGCTCCCGCGAAGCCGCGACGCGGGCGCGCGAGGCGCTGGAGACAGCGGAGCGCTCGTAAGCCGCCGCAGGCCGCTCAGGCGTCCGGGCAGCGGTGGCAGAGCGGCAGGCGCTGCTGGCGGCGGATCAGGCGGCGGAAGGCGCGGAAGCGGGCGCCGTTCCAGACCTCCAGGAAGGGCTCCTCGAAGACGTTGCCCATGTCGAGCGTGAGGCAGGGGTAGAGCCGGCCGCGCGGGTCGACGAAGGCGTAGACCTCCATCGTCGTGCAGGAACGGCGCTCGGCGCGCTCGTACTCGGCGTCGCCGTAGTAGCGGACCATCTCCGCGACCGAGAGGTTGGGGTGCGGCTCGACGCGGAAGGGGTAGCTCTTCGCGGCGAGCGCGTGCAGTTGCTCGGCGAGGACCGCGACGTCGATCGGCGGCGGCGTCGGGCGGGCGTAGGACTTCTCCTCGTTGCGGAAGAACGCGGGGTCGGGGAGCGCGCCGGCCAGAAGGTGCATCGAGTCGCGGAGCTGCTTCGGGGAGAACCAGATCAGGTGCTGGAGGCGGAGCGCGCCGACCCCCCAGGAGACGAGCTCGTCGGCCCAGTCGACGAGGTGGCGGTAGGTGCCCTCGTGGACCGTGGTGTAGATCTCGACCGTCGGGTTCGTCGCGCCCAGCCGCTCCTTCGCCGCCGCCAGCGCGCGCAGGCCGCCGCGGATCGTGGCGAGCGTGTCGCGGCCGCGCAGCGCGTCGTTGACCGGGCCGGCGGTGTCGAGCGAGACGCCGATCGCCAGGAGACCCGAGCGCACCACGTCCTCGGCTTGCGCGCCGAGGCGCATGCCGTTGGAGACCGCGGTGCAGTGGAGGCCGCGCTCGCGCGCACCGTCCACGACCTGCCGCCACTCGGGGTGGAGGAAGGGCTCGCCGCCGAAGAGGCGGATCATCGGCTGGAACGGCGCGACGCCGTCGAGGAGCCGAAGTGCGGCGGCCGTGTCCATGAACGCCGCCGGCGCCGGCACGACCGCGTCGTCCCCCCAGATCGGGCAGTAGCTGCAGCGCAGGTTGCAGGCGTCGGTAAGGAGGAGGTCGATCCCCCAGGGCGGCGCGGCGTAACCGCGCACCCAGCGGAACGTCTCGCGCGGGGACCGCATGTCTTGATCTTACGGACGGGCGCGCGCCGGCGCCCAGGACGCCGCGCCGCTACTCGCGCAGCAGCCGCAGCCCGTTGGCGATCACCAGCAGGCTCGCACCCATGTCGGCGGCGATGGCGGCCCAGAGGGAGGCGAAGCCGGCGAAGGTGAGGACGACGAAGATCGCCTTGACCAGGAGCGAGAAGGCGACGTTCTGGCGGATCACGGCGAGGGTGCGGCGGGAGTGGCGGACCAGCCAGGGGAGCTTGCCGAGGTCGTCGCTCATCAGCGCCACGTCGGCAGTCTCGATCGCCGCGTCGCTGCCGGCCGCGCCCATCGCCACGCTGAGCGTCGCGCGCGCCATCGCCGGCGCGTCGTTGACGCCGTCGCCGACCATCGCCACCTGGCCGTAGCGCGCCACCAGCTCCTCGATCGCCGCCACCTTTTCGCCGGGCAGGAGGTCGGCCTGCACCTCGTCCACCCCGGCCGCCCGCCCGATCGCCGCCGCCGTGCCCGGGTTGTCACCGGTCAGCATGACGACCGGGCGCACGCCGAGCTTGTGCAGCGCCGCGATCGCCGCGGCCGCCTCGGCGCGCACCGGGTCGGCGACCGCCAGCAGACCGCAGACGTGGCCGCCGGTGCCGACCGCCACCGCCGTCCGCCCCGCCGCCGACATCCCTTCCAGCAAGCGATGCACCTCCGGCGTCTCCTGGCCGCGCTGCTCGAGATACCGGTGGGAGCCGAGCCAGTACTCCCGGCCGTCGAGTCGCCCGACGGCGCCGCGCCCGGGGAGCACCTGGAGGTCCTCGGCGGCGCGCACCGCGACGCCGCGCTCGTGGGCGTGGGCGAGGACGGCGTGGGCCACCGGGTGGACGCTCCGCGCCTCCAGCGCCGCGGCGCGCGAGAGGAGCCCGGCCTCGTCGTGATCGGCGAGCGGCACCACCTCGACGACCGCGGGCCGGCCGCGCGTGAGAGTGCCGGTCTTGTCGAGCGCCACGGCGCGGAGCCGCCCAGGGATCTCCAGGTAGAGCCCGCCCTTGACCAGCACGCCGTGGTGCGCCGCCGAGGCCAGGGCGGCGACGATCGAGACCGGCGTCGAGATGACCAGCGCGCAGGGGCAGGCGATGACCAGCAGGACGAGGGCGCGGTAGAACCACTCCCCCCAGAGCCCGCCGGTCAGGAGCGGCGGCAGCAGGAAGACGAGAAGCGCCGCCGCCATCACCGCCGGCGTGTAGACGCGGGCGAAGCGGTCCACCCAGCGCTCGGAGGGCGCGCGCCGCTCCTGCGCTTCCTCGACCATCCGCACCAGGCGCGCGAGGGTCGTCTCCTCGGCCGGGCGCGTGGACTCGACGAGGAGCGCGCCGTCGCCGTTGATGCTGCCGGCGAAGACCTCGTCGCCGGGGCCCTTCGCGATCGGCACGCTCTCGCCGGTGATCGGCGCCTGGTCGAGCTCGCTGGCGCCGGTCTCGATCCGGCCGTCGAGCGGCACGCGCTCGCCCGGGCGCACCAGGAAGCGGGCGCCGACCGCCACCTCGGCGGCGGGCACCTCCTCCTCGGCGCCGCCGGCGGTCAGCACGCGCGCCCGCCGCGGCGCCAGGTGCACCAGCGCCGCTACCGCCCGCCGCGCGCGGCCGACGCTCCAGGCTTCGAGCACCAGGGAGAGCGCGAAGAGGAAGGTGACGAGCGCCGCCTCCAGCCACTCGCCGAGGGCCAGCGCGCCGAGGACGGCGATGCCCATCAGCAGGTTCATGTCCGGGCGCAGGCGGCGGAGCGCCGCCCAGGCGCGCGGCACCACGAACCAGCCGCCCGTGAGGATGGCGACGGAGTAGAGAGCGCGCGCCGCGGCGGGGACGTGGTGGGCGTGGGCGTGCGCGAGCCCCATCCCCTCCGATCCGAAGGCTGCGGCGACGCCCTCGGCGGCGGCGTGGATGGCGAAGCCGGCGAGGATGGCAGCGCCGCTGGCGGCGACGAGGAGCGCCCGCGCGCGCCGGCGCCAGAGGCCCTCGGCCGGCGCGGCGCGGCCGTCCTCCCAGATCTCGCCGGCGAGCCCGGCCCGCGCCACGGCACGCAGCACGTCGCGGTCCGGCACCTCTCCGGCCGCCGCGGCGACGATCATCCGCCCCTTCAGGAGATCGAAGCCCAGCCGCTCCTCGCCCCCGACCACCGGCCCCACCTCGCGCTTGAGCGCCACGACCTCCTGGGCGCAGTCGAGCCCGCGGATCTTGAACTGGCGTCGGGCGGCGGTGGCCATGGCCGCGCCAGTATGCCGTAGAGCCGCTGTTAGAAACCGAAGATCGGGCCGACGAAGGGGCCGGCGAGGAAGCTCTCGGGGTCGATCTGGCTCTGCAGGACGGGGCCGGCGTGGCGGCCGGTGAGGAGGAGGCGGGCGGACTCGGCGAGGCCGGCGGCGGTGGTGGCCTGGATGGCGCGCAGGGTGCGGTGGCCGCAGCGGAAGGGTGGGACGCGCCGCCAGCGCTCGCGGCGGTGGAGGATGCCCTGCGCGTCGTGCCCCTGCACCGCGGCATAGACCACCACGAAGTCTTCCTCTTCGACGCGCGGCACCGCGCGCACCAGCTCGGCGTGCAGGTGCTCGACCCGGTCGGCGCCGGCGGGCGTGGCGTCGAGGACCCCGTCCACCCAGGCGTAGTGCCCGGGCCAGCGCAGGGTCTTGTAGTCGAGGTGGCGGACCTGCCCGGCGAGCGCCTCCGGCAGGTCGGCGGCGCCGCCGGAGGTGAGGTCCTCCTCGTAGACCACGCCGCCGATCACTACCCTCGCCCGCTCCGAGAGCGACGGCAGCGTCGTGCGCGCGCCCTCGCGCACCGCGATCGCGTCCTTGACGTATTCGGTCGCCACGCCGTGCGAGCTCCAGGTGAAGGCGTAGTAGTGCGGCGGC
>DASWHY010000499.1:0-8278 GCA_036397955.1 Thermoanaerobaculia bacterium
CTTCCGGCCGCGAGCAGGAGCATGAGAACCAGTTGCGGCGAGTGATTCATGCCCTGAGCGGCGGCGCCAGACGCGAGGCTCGTCCCTGCTCGACCGACCGGACCGTCAGCTCCAGCACGACCGCGCCGAGGATCCACTCCGCATGGCGCTGGTCGCCGCGGCGATACCGCGCGTAGGCCGCGAGCAGGCGATCGCGCTCCACCAGCCCCTGGTCGGCGAGCCGCGAGTCACGGAACAGTCCGCGGATCACCGCCGACGACGCGTGCCGCAGCGCGCGCTCCATCACCTCGTTGAAGGTCTCGAGGTGCTCCGGCCTCGGGTTGGCGACCGCGGGCGAGCATCCGAGCGATCGCAACACCTTGCGCTCCACGACCCGCTCGTGCCGCCACGCCGGCGGCAGCCGCCGGCAGAACTCCACGAGCTCGGGGGTGCACAGCGGGCTGGCCGGCCAGACGCCGGTGCGTAGGTGCAGAGTCGAGACCGCCGCCGCGGACTCGAGCGCGGAGGTCTCGAGGAGTGCCTGCGGCGCGTCATCGCTCAGCTCGCCGCGCGCTTCGTAGGCGTCCCTGACCGCGGCGGTGACGAAGGGCGGATAACGCGCCGCGCCGGCCGCCGGCCCGCCGTCCTCGCGGTCCGGGTCGCCCCCCTCCGCTCCGTCGATCTCGCCCGGCTGGTACGAACACAGCTCGTCGCCGCCGAGGCCGGTGAAGATCAGCCGCGCGCCGTCGGACGCGGCTCGCTCGAGCATCGCGCCGACCGCCTCTTCGTAGAACTCGCCCCACGGGACAACGGCGAGGCCGCGGACGCGGCGGCTCCCCGGATGGAAGGGTGGATGGTCGGTACAGCGCCGCGCCCGGTCCAGCAGCCCGAAGCGCCGCACCACCTCGTTGCGCCGAGCGCGTTGATGCCCTCCCGGCCTGCCGGGCATCAGCATGCCGTACGAGCGGACGCCGCCGGGACGGATGCCGGCCGCCGTCGCCGCGACGATCGACGAATCGAGCCCGCCGCTCAGCTCCACGGCGACGGGGCCGTCTTCCGGCGTCAACCAGCGGCGCATCGATGACGAGAGGATGTCCCGGAACGTTGCCGCGACGCGGGCACGGCTCCCGAGGCGCTGGGCCCGGGCGTGCCGCTCCGGACGCGGATAGACCACGGCGAGGTCCCCGGACGGCGGGCTCCAGGACGCCGTCGCGCGCTCGGTCAACATCCAGACCCCGGGGAAGAGCGTGCGCCGGGAGTACGGATGGCCGAGCTCGAGCAGGTACTGGGCGGCGAGCGCCGGCTCCAAGCGATGCGAGCGCAGGAAGGGGTAGAGGCGGGCCACGTCCCAGTCCGCCCGCAGCGTCCCGCCGCGCGCCATGAGGTAGACGGGAGCGGTGCCCCAGCGGCCGCACCGGAGCCGCACCTCCGCCCCGCCCTCGCGCCGCGTGATCAGCAGCTCGAGAAAGTCCAGCGGCCAGCTCCTCGCCGCCGCCAGCTCGCGGTCGAGCCGGCCCTCGCCGCAGCGGGTTACGGCCAAGGCATCACCGGGCTGCGGCTCGCCGTGGATGCGCTCGCGGACGACGACAGCGGTCCGCCGCGGCGAGACCAGCATGCAGGCGTGGAGGGCGGGGTGCGGGTACGGGAGGATCGCGCTCCGGCCGGCAGACCAGCCGCCGGACGCCGGCGCCCAGGCGGCGCCGGCGTCGCGCGCGTGCAGACACAGTGAGAGCATGACGCTCGTCGCTGAGCCCAGCGGGCGGCCGCACGTCACAGCGTGCGGCCGCCCGCTCTCTCAACGACAGACTCGGGCGCCTGCCTTGGTGCTACTCAGCCCTTCCGCTTGCGCCCGACGTCGCCGACGCCCGGGCGCTTCGTGGTGGGCCGCTTCTTCAGCTTGCGCCCGACGTCGCCGGCGCCCTTGATCTTCGCCGGCGTGGTGGGCTTCTTCTTGGCTCCGGCGTCGCCGTAGCCGCGGGGCTTCGGCGGGCCCGGCTTCTTCTTGGCCCCGGCATCGCCGTAGCCGCGGGGCTTCGGCGGGGCCGGCTTCTTCTTGGCTCCGGCGTCGCCGTAGCCGCGGGGCTTCGTCGGGCCCGGCTTCTTCTTGGCCCCGGCGTCGCCGTAACCGCGGGGCTTCGGCGGAGTGGGCTTCCGCTTGCGCCCGACGTCGCCGACGCCGGCCGGCTTGGCCGGCGTGCGCTTCTTGCGCCGCCCCACGTCGCCGACGCCGCCCGGCTTCGGAGTGGGCGGCTTGCGCCTGCGTCCCACATCGCCGACGCCGATGGGCTTGACGGGGATCGGCTCCACGCCGCCTTCGCCTGGCACGCCTCCTGAGCCCGACGGAACGTCTGTGCTCATGTCGATCCTCCTTGCGATCTAGTGAATATTAACTTGGAGAATTCTACATCCGAACGCCACACAGTCAACAGGTCCGGCTCACACCGCGCGGAGCTGCTCGTAGATCCTCCGCCCGGTGAGCGGGCCGAGCGAAGCCTGGAGCTCCTCGAGGCTCGCCTGCCGCACGCCTGCGGCGCTGCCGAACCGGGTCAGCAGGAGCTTCCGCCGCCGCGGTCCGATGCCCGCGAGCTCGTCGAGCCGGCTCCTCAACGTGCGCGCGCTGCGCCGCCGGCGGTGGCGGGAGACCGCGAAGCGGTGGGCCTCGTCGCGCACCTCCTGGAGCAGGCGGAGGCCGAGGTCGTCGCGGCGGAGCTTGAGCGGCAGCGGCCGCCCCGGCACGTAGACCTCCTCCTCGCGCTTGGCGAGCGAGACGACCGGCGTCTCCTCGACGCCCAGCATCGCCAGCCCTTCGAGCGCGGCGTTGAGCTGGCCGCGGCCGCCGTCGATCAGGATCAGGTCGGGCATCGCCCCGACCTCCTCCAGGCGCCGGCGGTAGCGCCGCTCGACCGCCTCGCGCAGCGAGGCGAAGTCGTCGGAGCCGGGGTGCCCCGGCACGCCGCGCACGTTGAAGCTCCGGTACTCCCCCTTGCGCATCTTCCCCTCCTCCCAGACCACCAGCGAGGCCACCGTCTCGCTGCCCTGGAAGTTGGAGATGTCGAAGCCCTCGATCCGCCGCGGCGACTCGGGGAGGTCGAGGTGGCGGAGCAGCGCCTCGGCGCCCGGCGCCGCCGTGCCGCCGCCGCGGAAGCGCCGCTTGTGCGCGAGGTCGGCGTTGCGCATGGCGAGCGCCACCCGCTCGGCCTTCGGGCCGCGCGCCGGCAGCCGCACGTAGACCCGCTCCCCCTTCTTCTCGGACAGCCACTCGGCGAGCGCCTCCTCCCCTTCGACCGGCAGCGGCAGGTGGACCTCCTTGGGCACGAACGTCGTGCGGTCGTAGATCTGCGGCAGGATCTCGGAGAGCAGGCGCTCGGGGGCGATCGGCCCCACCCCTTCCCAGAAGAGCTCGCGCCGGTCGAGCACCTGGCCGCCGCGCATGACGAGCACCACGACCGCGGCGTTGCCGCCGGCGACGTAGACGCCGTAGACGTCCACGTCCTCCCCCTCGACGGAAGACAGCTTCCGCCGCTGCGAGATGGCCTCCACTTGGGTGACCGCGTCGCGCACCCGCGCCGCCCGCTCGTAGTCGAGCGCCTCGGCGGCCTCCCACATCTCGCGCTTGAGACGCTTGAGGAGCTGGTCGCCGCGGCCGGAGAGGAAGAGGCGCGCCTGCTCGACCGCCTCGTCGTAGGCCGGCTTCGTGGTCAGCCCGGCGACGCAGGGACCGAGGCAGCGGTGCATGTCGTAGTAGAGGCAGGGGCGCGGCAGCGAGCCGTCGATCTCCAGGTCGCAGACCCGCACCTGGAAGAGCTTCTGCACCAGCTTGATCGCCTTGCGCGCCAGCCCGCCGGGGAGGAAGGGACCGAAGTACTCGGCGCCGTCGTCGCGGATGCGGCGGGTGAAGGCGAGCCGCGGGTAAGGGTCGGCGGTGAGCTTGAGATAGGGGTAGGTCTTGTCGTCGCGCAGCAGGATGTTGTAGCGCGGCTTGCGGCGCTTGATCCAGGTGTTCTCGAGCAGCAGCGCTTCGGCCGTGGTGTCGGTGGCCACGAACTCCACGTCCGCCGCCTCGGCCAGCATCGCCGCGAGCCGCGGCTCGTGCTCGCGCCCGAGGTACGAGGCCGCTCGCTTGCGCAGCGACGTCGCCTTGCCGACGTAGAGCGCCTTCCCCGCGGCGTCGCGGAAGATGTAGATGCCCGGACGGTCAGGCAGCGCGCGGATGCGCTCGGCGAGGGGGTCGGCGGCCATGCGCGCTCAGGATGCCACAACAGCCTCGCTTCATTCCCTCCTCGGGGAGGGTGATGGTGTCCGGGATGTAGACTCGCCGCCCATGAAGAAATGGCTCCTTCTCGGCGGCGCCCTCGTCGCCCTCGTTCTGCTCGCGCCCGAGGGGATGAAGCTCGTCCAGATGGGCCCGCGGGACTACTGGGGCATGCTGCGGTACGACCAGCGGGAGGAGGGCGACCTGGCGATCGGCGACACGGCGCCCGACGTGGTCGTCCGGGCGCTGGACGGCGCGCCCACCCGCCTCGGCGACCGGCTCGGCACGCGGCCGGTCGTCCTCGTCTTCGGCAGCTACACCTGACCGCCCTTCCGGCGCTCGGTCGAGCGCATCGCGGCGATGTCGCGGCAGTACGGTGACCGCGCCGGGTTCCTCACCGTCTACATCAAGGAGGCGCACCCGGAGGACGAGTGGCAGATGGAGAGCAACGAGACCGAAGGGGTCTGCTACCCGCAGCCCAAGACGACGCGGCAGCGCCTGGCCATCGCCAACGACTTCGTGCGCCGCTTCGACTACCCGATCCCGGTCCTCGTCGACCCGATCGAGAACCCCGCCAACGCCGCCTACGCCGGCTGGCCGGAGCGCTTCTACGTCATCGACGAGAACCGCACCATCGTTTACAAAGGCGAGCCCGGCCCCTTCGGCTTCCATCCCGAAGAGGTCGAGAGGTGGCTCGCGGAGCGCTTCGCGACCTAGCGCAGCGCGACCGTCTTGCGGCCGGAGCCCTTGCGTCCTAAGCTAGTCAGGTGACTAGTCAGGAGGGCCACCGGATGCCCCGGGATCGAACTTGGACCGTGCAGGACGCAAAGGCTCGCTTCAGTGAGCTGCTAGAGGCCAGCGTCCAGGAGGGGCCGCAGATCGTCACCAGGAGAGGCGTCGAGATGGCGGTGCTCGTCCCGGTGGCGCAGTGGAAGCACCTGCAGCGAGCCGCGCGGCCAACTCTCAAGGAGGTGCTGCTGGCGCCGGCGCCGCGTCTGGATTTCCCCCTAAAGCCCCGCGGTGGCGGGCGGCGCCGCGCGCGGCGAGGCCTGGATTGATCTCGTGTACCTGCTCGACACCAACGTCGTATCCGAGCTGCGGCGCCCCCGGCCTCACGGCGCGGTTCTCGCGTGGCTCGCGAGTGTTCCGGATGATCGTCTCTTCGTGTCGGCGGTGACGCTGGGCGAGCTGCAGGCCGGGGTCGAGCTCACGCGGGACCAGGACCCCGGCAAGGCGAGCGAGATCGAGGCCTGGGTGGATTCGCTGGCAACGACGCAGAATATCCTTGCTCCGGATGGCCGCTGCTTCCGCGTCTGGGCCAAGCTGCTCCACAACCGTTCGGATGAGTTGATCGAAGACGCGCTGATCGCCGCGACGGCGATCGTGCACGGCCTCACGGTAGCGACGCGGAACGTGCGCCACTTCGAGCAACTCGGAGTCACCACTTTCAACCCCTTCAGCTCCGGCGCCGCGGGTTCCTGATCCGCTGCCTGGAGTGGTATCCTGAAAACGTGAATACAGCTCTCGTGGCGAAGCAGATTGAAGCGATGGGCGCGCGCGTAAGATTCGGCGTTCCGCCCAATGGCCGTCGCGGTCTCGACGTGCGCAAGGACGGCCGTGGGGAGTACTTCCTACTTGATCTCCCTGCCGATCTTCCCGTCGAGGTCGTCGATGTCCAGCCGAAGATGCGACATGCATTGCTCTTGATCCGCGACAACGGCGAGAAGCAGAAGTATCTCCTGGGGCACGATGAACGGCACTGGTTCGTCGCTGCGGTACCCGGTAAGAGCGTGCATTCTGTGGCGACGGCGATGGCGGCGCTCCGCCCCAACGAAGCGCAATCCCGGAACGGCAGGGTACGCCGCCAGGGCGAGTGGTTCTTCGTTCCGCGGCCCGACCTGAAGCCTGACCCACAGCTCGTTTTCCGGAACGAGCCGATCAGCCGCGGGCGAGGCAGCAAACCCCACCTGTGCGAAGAGCTGTACCGAACGGGCGGAATCACCGTCTGCGTCTGCCCGCAGCACCCGGCCGGCGTGAGCGATAGCGAGATGAACGCGATCGTCGCGACGAATCGCAGGGCCAGAGGATGGGGCTGGCGCCGGATGACGCGCGATGCCAGCGTCTATGTCCGCGGCAAGGTGCGGCATGGGGATCACGCGACAATTCGTCTGGACGCCTGGCACCAGGTGTACCTGAACAACGAGCGCTTTGCCTCATGGGCAGAGCGGATCGTCTTTCTCGATTAGTCGACCCGCAGCGGCGCCGGCTGCTGACTCGGCCACCCGTTTTCCGTCATTGTCTGAGTGGTGATCGCGCAGGACTCCCCCACCCTCGCCGACGCCCGCGCCACGCTCCGGCGGGTCTTCGGGTTCGACTCTTTCCGCGGCGCGCAGGAGGCGGTGGTGGCTTCGCTGCTGGCCGGGGACGACGCCTTCGTCGTCTGGCCGACAGGGGGCGGGAAGTCGCTCTGCTTCCAGCTCCCGGCGCTGCTGCGGCCGGGGACGGGAGTCGTCGTCTCACCGCTCGTGGCGCTGATGCAGGACCAGGTGGCGGCGCTGCGGCAGCTCGGCGTCGCGGCGGCGGCCGCCCACTCGGGGCTCGCGCCCGGCGAGCTCTCCGCCGTCGAGCGCCGCCTCGCCGCGGGCGAGCTCGACCTCCTCTACGTCGCGCCCGAGCGCCTCCTCACCGACCGCTTCCTCGCCCTCCTCGACGAGACGCCCCTGGCGCTCCTCGCCATCGACGAGGCGCACTGCGTCTCGCAGTGGGGGCACGACTTCCGCCCCGAGTACCTGGGTCTCGGCGTCCTCGGCCGCCGCTTTCCGGGCGTGCCGCGGCTCGCCCTCACCGCCACTGCCGACCCGCCGACGCGCCGCGAGATCGTCGAGCGGCTCGACCTGCCGCGGGCGCGGCTCTTCCTCGCCAGCTTCGACCGACCGAACGTGCGCTACCGCGTCGTCGACAAGCGCGAGGATCCGGCGCGCCAGCTCCTGACCTTCCTGCGCGAGGAGCACCCCGGCGACTGCGGCATCGTCTACCGCCTGTCGCGCGCCAAGGTCGAGGCGACGGCGGCGTTTCTCGCCGAGCAGGGAGTGGCCGCGCTCCCCTACCACGCCGGCCTGAGCCCCGCCGAGCGCGCGGCGACGCTCGGCCGCTTCCGCTCCGGCGAGGGGCTGGTGGTCGTCGCCACCGTCGCCTTCGGCCTCGGCATCGACCGCCCCGACGTCCGCTTCGTCGCCCACCTCGACCTGCCGAGCAGCCTCGAGGCTTACCACCAGGAGACCGGGCGCGCCGGCCGCGACGGCGAGCCGGCCGACGCCTGGATGACCTACGGCCTCGGTGACGTGCTGGCGCTGCGCCGGCGGATCGACGCCGGCGAGGCGGAGGAGACGCGCAAGCAGGTCGAGCGGCGCAAGCTCGACTCCCTCCTCGGCTACTGCGAGACGACCGAGTGCCGGCGGCGCTCCCTGCTGCGCTACTTCGGCGAGGAGCCGCCCGGACCCTGCGGCAACTGCGACACCTGCCTCGAGCCGATCGCCACCTGGGACGCCACGGTGCCGGCACAGAAGGCGCTCTCGGCGGTCTACCGCACCGGCCAGCGCTTCGGGATGATGCACGTCATCGACGTGCTGCGCGGCGAGCGGACCGAGAAGGTGCTGCGCCACGGCCACGAGCGCCTCCCCACCTTCGGCGTCGGCGCCGACCTCGAGCCGAAGGCCTGGCGGACGCTGCTGCGGCAGCTCCTGGTGCGTGGTCTGCTCGCGGTGGAGGTCGAAGGCCTGCAGACCCTGCGTCTCGAGCCCGACGCGTGGCCGGTGCTGCGCGGCGAGCGCAGCCTCCTCCTGCGCGAGGAGCGGAAGCCGTCGGCGCGCGCCCGCCGGCGCGGCGAGCGGAGCGCCGCCGGCGCGGCGCCGGGCCTCTTCGCCGCCGCGCCCCTCGATCCCGCCGCCGAGCGGCTGTTCGAGGCTTTGCGCGCCCTGCGCCGCGATCTCGCCCTGGCGCAGGGGGTGCCGGCCTACGTCGTCTTCCACGACGCCACTCTCCGCACCG
>DASWHY010000500.1:0-20340 GCA_036397955.1 Thermoanaerobaculia bacterium
GGCCCGAAGCGGCCGCGCGCCGGCGGGCGCATTTGCGGCTTGGCCTGCGGCAGGAGCTGCTGCTCGCCGTAGACGACGACCCCGGCCGGCGGCAGGCGGAAGCCGCGGGAGAGGTCGCCGGCGACGAGCTCGACGCCGCCCGGGCCGACGATCCCCGGCCCGCCCCCACGCACCCGCACGTCGCGTGCCTCGAACAGCTCCTCCATCCGCCGGCGGTGGAGCGGCGGCACCACGACGAGGCAGCGCTCGCCGCGCGCGCGGGCCGTCGCCACCTCCTGCGGGAAGCGCGGGAGCTGGCCGTGGAAGAGATCGGTCGCGGCGCCGTGGAAGTCGATCGGAGCCCGCCCCGCTGGTCGCGGGGCGGACGGCACTCCGATCGATTGATCGGACACGACGCGAATGCTTTCGCGCCTAGGCGCCGGCGCGGCCGCGGCCGGGAGGAGGTCGCCGATCCGCACCTCGGCGCCGCGCAGGTCGGCGAGCACCCGCTTCGCCGGCGCCTCCAGCGCCTCCGGCGGCACCGCCAGGCGGCGGTGCTCGCGGCGGGCGGCGAAGTCGGCGGCCAGCCGCTCGGCGTGGTGCTCGGCCTCGGCGGCGAGGGCCGCCGGCTCGACCGCCACGACGAGCGGCTCCCCCAGCAGCTCGGGGAGGGTTACGGTGGACGGCGCCAGGAGCGCCAGGTAGTGCTCCCAGCCGGGGAAGCCGCCGCGCTCGCGCAACGCCTCGATGCGCTCCGCTCCCTCGGGGCCGAGGTCGGGGTCGTAGCGGAGGAGGAGGTCCGCGAGGCGCGCCACCTCGCCGGGACCGCCGGGGAAGAGGAGGAGCGGCAGCACCCGCACCTCGTCGAGGGTGTCCTCGGAGCGCTGCGACTGCGGGTCGAACCAGCGGATCGCCTCGACCGTGTCGCCGAAGTAGTCGAGGCGGACGGGCGCGGCCTCGCCCGGGGGGAACAGATCGAGGATCCCGCCGCGCACCGCGAAGTCCCCCACTTCGTACACCAGGTCGGTGCGGCGGTAGCCGTGGGCGAGGAGGCGCTCGACCAGCCGCTCGGGAGGGTGCTCGTCGCCCGGGCGAAGAGTCAGGCGGGCGGCGGCGAAGTCCGCGGCTGACGGCAGGAGACGGAAGAGGGCGCGCGGCGTGGCGACGACCGTCGTGGCGCCCCCGGCGAGGACGCGGTCGAGCGCCAGCGCCTCCTGCGCCCGCACCTGCAGCGAGGTCTCGGTCTCCTGGTAGGGGGTGAGCGAAGGGGCCGGGAAGTAGACCGCCCCCTCCTCGCGCCCGAAGAGCTGCGCCGCCTCCATCCAGGTCAGGGCGTCGGCCTCGCGCGGCACCAGCGCCAGGAGCGGCCGGCCGAGGTCCTCGGAGAGGAGCTGGGAGACCCAGGCCGCCGCCGGCACCGGCAGGCGCACCACCTCCCCGAGCCCGGCGAGGAGGGCCCGATAGGGCGCACTGCTGCGCAGCGTGCGGGAGAGCTCCTCCCAAACGCGCTCGGCCATCGCGAAGCAGTGTAACGCCCGGCCCCCGGCCACCCTTCCGGGCGGAAGGGCTCTACGCCGCGACGGGGGCGCGGGAACGGGTGCGGGCCGGGCTAGCCGGCGCCTTCGGCGTCCTCGGCGCTGCCCCCGCCCAGCGCCTGCTGCAGCGTGGCGCGGACCTCCTCGAGATTGAACGAGTGATCGGCCTGCTTGATCAGCACCGCACCGCGGAAGTCGCGCACCACGAGACCGTGGTTCTTGAACTCGAGGCGCTTGACGTCCTCGCGCGCCTCTTCCTCCTCGGAGCTGACGAGTGAGACCTCGACGCGGCCGGGGAACTCCTGCTCGAGCCCGCTCACGGCGGGCTTGACGCTTTCGCAGACCACTCAGCCGGGGTTGTAGTAGTAGGTCACCTGGAGCGGCTTGGGCTCCGACGAACAGGCGGCGAGGAGCGGCAGGGCGGCGATGAGAACGGTGGAGGCGAGGCGGAAGGTGCGCATCGAGTCCTCCTCGGAAGCCGGACGAGTCTAGCACGTGCAGCATGGGTGCCAGCCGGCGTCCCGGCAACCCTCGCCGGCGACGGCTCAGGGGGCGCCTCCGTACGCCCCTCTGATATCGTTTCGCGCACATGCCTACCGCCAATCCGCCCGCCGCCCGCCCCCGACGCCGGGGGCGCCGCGGGCTCGCCCTGCTCCTCCTCGCGCCGCTCGCCATTGCCCTCCCCGCCGGCTGCCGGCGGGCCGAGGAGTCCCAGGAAGCCGCCGCCCCCGAGCCGCCGCCGCGGCCGAGCGATCCCTTCTCGCAGCAGTTCGCCACCCCGATCGAGCAGGCGCACGACCTGCAGGCCTGGAACGGCAAGACCGCGCTCAGCGCCGACATGGTCGCCACCTTCGGCGGCACGGTGCGCAACCAGGGGACGCTGCTCTTCCGCACCGACTCCTCCGCCTCGCGCTACGACTTCTCGGACGGCACCCTGCTGGTCTTCGACGGCAAGGACGCCTGGGTCTCCCCCTCGACCTCCGACTTCCAGCGCGCCCGCTACCACCTGCGCGCCTGGCCCTACTTCCTCGCCGCCGCCTTCAAGCTGCGCGACCCCGGCGTGCGCTTCGAGGACCTAGGGGAGCGCGAGCTGGCGGGGAAGGCCTATTCGGCGGCCCGCCTCACCTTCCTCGAAGGGGCGGGCGACACGCCGGACAACTGGATGATCGCCTACCGCGACCCGGAGACGAACCGGTTGGCGGCGATGGCCTTCATCGACGCCTACGGCAAGTCGCTGGCCGAAGCCGAGCGCGACCCGCGCGCGATCGTCTTCTCCGACTGGGTGACGGTGGACGGGGCGACCCTGCCCTCGACCCTCACCGTCTACGCCTGGAAGGACGGCGACGTGCAGGGCGAGCCGCACGGCACGGTCAAGTTCTCGGACTTCGAGTTCGTGACCCCCGAGCCGGACGCCTTCACGCGGCCGGACGACTCGCTGGGCGACCCCCTGCTGCCGACGATCTAACTAATTGGCCACCGCCAGACAGGGGGCGGCGACCGGCGCGCGGCAGATCCGCCCCTCGACCCGCGGCGCGATCCCTTCCGGCTCGGCGGCGGCCAGCGCCTCCCGGACCACGTCCTTGAGATCGCGGCCGGCGGTGGCGCAGGGCACGGTCATCTCCGCTTTGAGCATCGTGTAGCCGTCCTGGCCACTGCTCGGGTCGAGGAGGAAGTCGGTGGTCGCGACGAGCAGCTCCTCGTCCGGCCGCAGCGGGCGCGTCCCCTCGGGGCCGAGGCGGGTGAGCCGCGAAGCCGTCCCCGCCTCCGGGTCGTGGAGGAAGGCGAAGCCCGCGACCTGCAGCCAGGACCCTTTCCCCGGCCACCCCTCGAGCGCGTGCTGCGCCACCTGCGCCAGGGTGGCACCGTCGAGGCGGATGAGCCGCAGCGGCGTCGGGAAGCCGAACAGCTCCTCGAGGTGCCGGCGGGTGATCGCGGAGCCGGCGGCCAGGTCCTGGTTCAGGCGCAGCGTGCCGGAGTTGATGAACGCCGCCTGCGCGCCGCAGGCGGCGAGCGCCGCGACCATCTGATCGGTCACGAAGTTGCCGAGCGAGGTCTCCTCGCGGCGCACCGCCGTCTCCTCGGCCACCAGCTCGGTGCGGGTGCGCCCCAGCACCTCCTCCAGGCAGCCCATCGGGAGCTGGAGGTCGCCGCACAGCTTCTGCTCGTGGCGCTCGAGCCACCCGGCGACGACGGCGTCCACCTCCGGGTCGGAGGGCACGTGCTGCTCGTCGAGGGCGCGGAACTCCTGCGCGACGGTCAGCCGCCCGTCGGCGTGGCGGGTGAGGCGCGCGATCGAGGCGGTGCGGGCGTCGGCGTCGGCCTTGGCGAGGAGGCGCCCGCCGACCCACTTGGTCATCCGCTCGTGGTCGTGGCCGCCGACGACGAGGTCCGGGCCGGCGTCGCCGAGCGTCTGGAGGATCTTCTCGTCGTCGCGCCAGTCGAGGTGGGTGAGGGCGACGACGACCTCGGCGCCGGCGGCGCGCAGCTCGGCGGTCGCGGCGCGCGCGGTCTCCAGCGGTTCGAGGAAGCGGTCGACGTAGGCGGGCTTCGTGGAGTCGATGGTGAGGCCGAAGATGCCGACCTTGAGGCCGCCGCTCTCGACCAGGGCCGAAGTGCGCAGGTTCGGGGCGGCGACCG
The DNA here is from genome assembly GCA_036397955.1 of Thermoanaerobaculia bacterium. Classification (GTDB taxonomy): domain Bacteria; phylum Acidobacteriota; class Thermoanaerobaculia; order Multivoradales; family UBA5704; genus DASUNQ01. The sequence continues at coordinate 4,152 of DASWHY010000500.1, forward strand.
CCGGCGCGGCGGCCTCAGGCCCGCCGTCGAAGACCACGTTGCTCGACACCCAGGTGAACTGCGACTCCTCGACCCGCTCGTCGAGCATCGCCGCGTCGGCCGCCTTGCCGCGGTCGAACTCGTGGTTGCCGAAGACGGCGAAGAGGCGCGGGTCGAAACCGGCCGCGTCGCCGTCGAGGCGGTTCAGCACGTCGATCATCTGCTCGCCGGCGTAGACCCGCGACAGGAGCGAGGGGAAGAGGAGGTCGCCGGCGTGAAGGACGAGGAGGTCGGGCCGCTCGCGCTCCAGCTCCTCGCGCAGGGTGCGGAGGCGCGCCAGCCCGCCCGCCGCGCCCCCTTCGACCCCCTCGATCCGGTAGACGTCGTTGATCGCCAGGATGACCGCGGTGCGCGCCGCGGCCGCGACCGGCGCGGCCACCGGCGGCCGCTCCGGCGCGGGCGCCGGTCGCGGCGCGGTGGCGCAGGCGGCGAAGAGCGCGGCGAAGAGGGTGAGGGCGGCGGGGCTGCGGCGGCCGGCGGGCGGCGAGGCGAGAGAGTGGCGCATACCGCGAGCCTAGCCGAGCCGCGGCGGCGATGGCGAGGCGCCGCCGGTCTCAGCCCGTCCAGGCGCCCAGCAAGCGGCGCAGGACCACCAGCTCGCCCAGGTGGTAGGCGTTGTGGTCGGCGACCAGGAGGGCCTCGCGCAGGAGGGTCTGGCCGCTGCCGTGGGCGAAGGGGGTGAAGAGGTCGCTCGCCGGGTCGGCGACGAGGGCCTGCATCGCCGCGAGGTCGGCGCGGAAGGCGGCGGCGCTCCGCTCCCAGGCTGCCGCGTCGGGCGGCTCCGGCCCCTCCGGCCAGTACCCCTCCGGCCAAGCCGGCGAGACGTGCCGCGGGTCGCGGCTGAACTCCAGGATGTCCCACTGCGCGAGGCGCAGGTGCTCCAGCACCTCCCACGGGCTGTGCGCCGCCCCCGCCGGCCGCCGCCGGCGCAGCTCCGGCGGCCAGCCGTCCACCGCCGCGTCGAAGTCGAGGTGCGCCGAACCGCCGCGCAGCAGCTCGACGAGGTGATCGCGGAGGGCGGGCTCGTTCATGTCCCTATAATCGCTCCGATGCCCTCTCCGGTCGAGATCGTGGGCGGCGGCTTCGCCGGCGCCGAGTGCGCCTGGCAGCTCGCCGAGCGGGGGGTGGAGGTGGTGCTCCACGAGATGCGGCCGGTCAAGGGCACCCCGGCGCACAAGACCGGCGACCTCGCGGAGCTGGTGTGCAGCAACTCGCTGCGCAGCGACGACCCGCTCCACGCCGCCGGCCTCCTGAAGCGGGAAATGGAGCAGCTCGGCTCGCTGGTCATCGCCAGCGCGCGGGCGGCGGCGGTGCCGGCCGGGAGCGCCCTCGCCGTCGATCGCGACCGCTTCGCCCGCCTCGTCACCGGCGCCCTCGAGGCGCACCCGCGGGTGACGATCCGGCGCGAGGAGGTCACGGCGATCCCGGAAGGAGACGTCGTCCTCGCCACCGGCCCTCTCACCTCCGAGCCGATGGCCGCCGCCCTCCAGGCCCTCCTCGGCAGCGACTACCTCTACTTCTACGACGCCATCGCCCCCATCGTGGACGGCGAGAGCCTCGACGAGAGCAAGCTCTTCTGGCAGTCGCGCTACGACAAGGGGGAGGGGGCCGACTACCTCAACGCCCCGCTCGACCGCGAGCAGTACCTCGCCTTTCACGGCGCCCTGACGGAGGCCGAAGTCCTCCCCCTCCACGACTTCGAGAAGGCGCTCTTCTTCGAGGGCTGCCTGCCGATCGAAGAGCTGGCGCGCCGCGGCGTCGACACCCTGCGCTACGGGCCGATGAAGCCGGTCGGGCTCCGGGCCACGGACGGGCGCCGCCCGTGGGCGGTCGTCCAGCTCCGGCGCGAGGACCTGGCAAAGAGCCAGTTCAACCTGGTGGGTTTCCAGTCGCGCATGCGCTGGGGGGACCAGGAACGGGTGCTGCGGCTGATCCCGGGGCTCGAAGGCGCCCGCTTCGTGCGCCTCGGGCAGATCCATCGCAACACCTTCGTCAACGCCCCGACCCACCTCGACACGCACTACCGGGTCAAGGGCGCGCCGAACGTGCGCCTCGCCGGGCAGATCACCGGCGTCGAGGGCTATCTGGAATCGGCGGCCACGGGGCTGGCGGTCGGGCTCTACCTGGCGCTGGAGCGGGCGAGCGGCCGCGCTCCCGAGCCCTTCCCACCGACGACGGCCCTCGGCGCCCTCGCCCGCCACCTCACCGAGTCCGACCCCCGGCGCTTCCAGCCCGCCAACGTCAACTACGGCCTCTTTGCCGAGCTGCCCAACCCGCCGCGCCGCGGCGACCGGCGGGCGGCCTACGCCGAGCGGGCGCGCGCCGACCTGCTCGGCTGGGCGGTGCGGCAGGGGGTGTGGGCGGAAGCGGCGTGCGCCGGCTGATCCATCACTTCCTCGAGCACCTGGGGCAGGAGCGCGGCCTCTCGCGCCACACCCTGCGCGCCTACGAAGGGGACCTCCTCCGCTTCCTCGACTTCCTCGCCCGCGACTTCCTCGCCCGCGCGCCGGAGACGATTCAACCCCAGGAGGTGGACGCCCTCGCCGTCCGTTCCTTCCTCGCCGCCGAGACCCGGCGCGGCCTCGGGCGGCGCAGTCAGGGGCGGGCGCTGGCGGCGATCCGCAGCCTCTTCCGCTTCGCCTGCCGCGAGGGGACCCTCGGCGCCAACCCGGCGCGCAGCGTGCGCACGCCGAAGCACCCGCACACCTTGCCGCGCCACCTCCGACCCGGCGAAGTCGAGAACCTGGTCGAGGCGCCGGCGGGCAGCGAGCCGCTCGTCCTCCGCGACCGGGCGCTCGTCGAGCTCCTCTACGCCACCGGCCTGCGGGTCGGCGAGCTGGTGGGGCTCGACTGGACCGACGTCGACCTCGGCGGGCGGGTCCTGCGGGTCACCGGCAAGGGTGGCAAGGCGCGGATGGTCCCCTTCGGCCGGCCGGCGGCCGAGGCGCTGCGCGCCTGGCTGCAAGTCTGGGAAGGGCTGCGGCCCCAGGATCTGACGGGCGAGCCCGTCTTCCTCAACTTCCGCGGCGGCCGGCTCACCGACCGCTCGGTGCGCCGCGTCCTCGACCGCTGGGCGGCGGCGGCGGGCGTGGCCGCCGGCGTCCACCCCCACACCCTGCGCCACACCTTCGCCACCCACCTGCTGGAGGCCGGGGCCGACCTGCGCGCGATCCAGGAGCTGCTCGGCCACAGCTCGCTCTCGACCACCCAGAAGTACACCCACCTCGACGTCGCGCGCCTCCTCGCGGTCTACCGCGAGGCCCATCCGCGGGCCCGCGGCGGCTGACCGGCCGGTGAGGCGCTTCCCCTGCACGGCGGGCGGGGCGATCGCCCGCGGGCGGCGGCGGCTCCGCGGCCTGCTCGTCGGGCTGGCGCTGCTGATGGCGGGCGTCGGCGCCGCCACCCTCGCGTTCGGCCGGATCGGCGCCGGCGTCCTCGCCCTTCTCGTCGCCCTGGCGGCGTGGACCGCCTGGCGGATGAGCGGCGACCTCGACCCCCTCTGGCTGGAGCTCGAAGGCGACCGCCTGGCGATCCAGATGCGCCGGCGGCGCGAGCGCTTCCCGGTCGCCGGCGCCGCCGCCCGCCGCCTCGATCCCGACGAGACCGCCCACCTCGAGCGCCTGGCGACCTCCGGCGGCGTCACCGCCGGCAGCGGCGGCTTCGAGTCGCACCGGCTCGGCGAGCTCGACCTCTACGCCTCCGACCTCGCCCACGCCGTCCTCGTCGAGCTGCCGGAGCGGCGGCTGGTCGTCACCCCCGACGACCCGGAGGGCTTCGTCGCCGCGGTCGGCGGCGCTCCTCAGACCCGATAACGCGCCTACGGCCGGCGGTCGCGGAGGATCGACAGGTATGCCTCCCAGGGGCCGACGTCGGCGGCGTAGCGCTTGGCCATGACGCGCGCGATCTGCGCCACGTGATCAAGGTCGTGCACCACCCAGGTGGCGAGGAGCTGGCGCAGCGTCACGGTCCCGAGCTCCGGGTGGCGGCCGCGCCGATCGAGCTGCTCCGCCGTCAGGTTCCAGCCGCGGACGGTCGCCAGGTTCTCGCCGCGCAGCTCGTCGAAGCGGCCGAGGAGGGCCGGCAGCGACCAGCCCCCGAAGCGCGCGAACTGGGCCTGCCGGTTGAACGGATCGAACGGCCGCTCCTCGCCCCGCTCGAGGATGATCCGGGCGCGCGGCACCCAGTCGGTCTCCTCGCCGTGGATCAGGTGCCCCACGATTTCGACGGGGCTCCACGTCTCCGGCCCCTCGTTCGCCCCCTGCCACCCCGGGCCGATGCCGTCGAGCAGCCCCGCGAGCGCGGCAGGCGTCCGCGCCAGAACGTCCAGGGCGTCATCGAGCTGGAATTCCAAAGCGGCCTCCACGAAGCGGCTATAACCAACGCCGAAATACCCGACGAGCCGATCACTTGCACTTGCCAGCCGAGCCTGCATTGACGATATCTTGAATCTCTTGCGGCATGAGGGCGCGGTCAAAGATCTCGAGTTCGTCTATGGTAATTGGCTCATCTATTGTGCCAGGCTGCCACCCTATTTCCAGGGCCACAGTGTTAATCAGTGAGCTTAAGCCTGGAGGGTTTCCTGTCTGTTGGCCTTGCTGGACACCGTTCACGTATAGGCGAATATCGAGCGGGTTGCCGCCAAGGTTCCTCGCAGAAGCAACTGCCACATGGTGCCATTGGCCAGGTATAACCGTCACAATAGTTTGCACCGTGCTGACATTGATGCCATCGCCCCACTTGAACTCGAGTCGTTCGTTTCCTGGGATACCAGGTGACATGATATAAAAGGCATAGCCCTTGTCTTGTGTTGAGTCGAATTTGTTCACGATGTAGCGAGGCTCGTTAGCCGGCCCTGGCGCAAATGTCACCCACGCATCAATGGTGAAGTCAGCCGAGCCGATGGTAGTCAGTGGCCCTTGAGGGCTTACTCGGGCACCGCTCAGTCCATTGCCAAACTTGGGAAAGTGAATAGCGCCATCGACTTTGCCTGAAACTGGCTGAGGAGCTTGCGCTGCGCTAACGGGAGAACCAAAAGGCGTCGCGTCGTTTCCGGTGATGATGTCTTGAAAGCTCGTCGCACCTGATGTCTCGTCGAGAGGCCACCATGCAACCAATCCCTGCGGCGTGTTGATACAGTGGCTTACATAATCGAGCGGCCCCAGGTCCTGTTCAATGTTGGAAATAGGGCTGAAGATGAATTGCTTATGGCTACCGGCGAAGCGGCCCCAAAGGATACCATAAAGCTCGACGTCTTGAGGTTGGGTATTATAAGCTCGGAAGACTGGTGAGCCGCTGTCTCCGCCATTGACAACATCATTTACCGGGTGCCCAACCACATACTGAGATAGCAGGATACCGGGTGAGACAATTGGCGTGGGGTCAGTTAGTGTGTTGGGACAACCAACGATGACGAATGGGGATGGTTGGGGGTAATCCGCATTGGACTGCTGGATCCACCCCTGGGCCCAGCCGGTTGTTGCGCCTACCTTGCTTAACTGGAGCCCAACAAGGTATGGCTGAGAAGGCGGAGCAGAGATCCTGAACATCACTGTATGGTCTATTGTCAGGGTGGGGTTCGAAATCGAGGTTGTAAGGCCAGTCGTTCGCGCGATGATTCCTTGAGTCCATGCCACGCTGGAATTGTATTTGACAAATGCACTGTCGCTAAACCGACATTGCATGCCCAAGTATTGAGGCGGGCACGGCAAGCCCGGTGGGTCAAAGGTTTCCTCTCCAACTAGATGAACTGGAGAATATATGGGGGCTTGATAAATCTGCGCGGAGGGAAAACCTAAATTTGTATCGAGGTTCCACCAGACTGCCGTGTTATGCGAATTGGTAACAAAGCCGGGCACGCTTTGTCTGACCGCATTGAAGCCCAAAGTACCACCTGTGATACCAACGCCGGCCTGATTGCAGAGGAGGCGTCTGAGGATGTAGCCGCCTTGTCTGGGAGAGTTGGCCATTTGAATAGTATGCGAAACAGGCTCGATGCGTCCAGTCACTTCGATAGCGACGGCCTCGCGCGCGATGCCCAGTTTCTCTAACTGCTCGACGACTCGTGCCTCGACGTCACGCTTCTCTATGCCGATTCCCAGTCGGTTCTTCGCCTCGTCAATGTCCGTGAAGGTGACCCCGGGAGCGCTCAAAATGGGCCCGACCATCCGAGTGTACCATTCCCTCAGTTGCAAGAACCCATGCCGGCCCTGCTGTGGCTTAATCCCGTTTGGCGGTATGATGTCAGCACCGAAGACATCCACTATAGCCAATTCGACAGCCGCCACCTTGCTTGGGCTGACATCGGTGAGATAGACCTGAAGCGTCTCGTCATTCTCACCAAGGAACATCCCACCGAACTCCGCTACTTGTTGTGCCACAGCGGCAAAGAGGTCATCGAGCGTTTGATGCCGTTCAGGGGCTGGAATTGATGCACACCCGAGAGTCACAAACAACATAGAGCATGTCGTTGCAATACGAGTCGTATATTTGTGGCAGTTTGAGTGCGTAGCCATTTGGTCGTGCTCCATTTGCTTTGGTCTATCCTGAAGCAACTGGGCCTCTGTAGTTGTGTGAACACGCCCAACCTTCTTTTGATTGTGCGGCGGTGATAGTCGCTCCTTCGCTTATGCGGCGAACCTGGCGCCGCGTATCGTCGGTCTAGAGAGCGCAGCCCCTGTGAGCTAACCCACTTTGTACCGTTGACTTAGCAAGCAGCCTATCTCTCGGTCGCCGAGTTGTCAAGGCGGTAAGGGAGGCCGCGCGGGAGCAGGATCGCCGGGAGCGCTTCTGCAACACCGGCGGCGGCCTCGCGCAAGGTGCAGGCGCTCGGGAGGCTGCTTGATCCGGGCGTTCGAGCCTTGCCGGGGCGGGAGGTACAGCCGCAGGCGCAGCGGCGACCGCCGCGGAGCCGGCGGCGGGCGTCGGGAGTTCGGCGGTGGTCCGGCGGGCGCTCCGAAGGCCCGCCGCTGGCCCCGCGCTAGAATCCTCCCTCCGTGGAGACCCCGACCTTCCATTCGACGACCGTGCTCCTGGTGCGCCGCGACGGGCGCGTCTGCATGGCGAGCGACGGCCAGGTGACGATGAACAGCAACACCATCGTCAAGGCCAGCGCGCGCAAGGTGCGGCGGGCGGGGAAGGGGAAGGTGCTGGTCGGCTTCGCCGGCGGCGGCGCCGACGCCCTCGCCCTCTTCACCCGTCTGGAGGCCAAGCTCGAGGAGTTCGGCGGCAACCTGGAGCGCGCGGTCGTCGAGTTGGCCAAGGACTGGCGCACCGACCGCGCCCTGCGCCAGCTCCAGGCCATGCTCCTGGTGGCCGACAAGGAGAAGAGCTTCTACGTCTCGGGCACCGGCGAGCTGCTGCAGCCGGACGAGGAGGACGGGGTGCTCGCGGTCGGCTCCGGCGCCAACTTCGCGCTCGCCGCCGCGCGCGCCCTGCTGCGCCACACCCAGCTCGGCGCTGTCGAGATCGTGCGCGAGGCGATGCGCATCGCCGCCGAGATCTGCGTCTTCACCAACGAGCAGCTCACGGTCGAGGAGCTGTAGGCGGTGTCGCTCGAGCTCAAGGGTCACCTCCCCGGCGACGCCCAAGCCGGCGCGCTCGACAACATGACGCCGCGGCAGATCGTCGGCGAGCTGGACAAGTACGTCGTCGGCCAGCACCAGGCCAAGCGCGCGGTGGCGATCGCCCTGCGCAACCGCTGGCGGCGCCAGCAGCTGCCGCCGGAGATCGCCGAGGAGATCGCGCCCAAGAACATCCTGATGATCGGCCCCACCGGCGTCGGCAAGACCGAGATCGCCCGCCGCCTGGCCAAGCTCGCCAAAGCGCCCTTCATGAAGGTCGAGGCGAGCAAGTTCACCGAGGTGGGCTACGTCGGGCGCGACGTCGAGTCGATGGTGCGCGACTTGGTGGAGATCGCCGTCGGCATGGTGCGCGAGGAGAAGCGCGAGGCGGTGCGCGAGGCCGCCGCCAGGCACGCCGAGGAGCGCCTGCTCCAGCTCCTGGTGCCGCCGCGGCAGGTGTCGAGCTACCTGCGCAGCGAGAGCGACGAGGACCTCGACGAGCTGGCGGCGACGCGCGAGAAGTTCCGCGCCAAGCTGCGCTCGGGGGCGCTCGACGCGCGGCACGTCGAGATCGAGGTCGACGATGCGAGCTTCCCGAGCATGGAGATGTTCACGCCGCAAGGGGTCGAGGAGGTGGGGATCAACGTCAAGGACATGCTCCCCGGCCTCTTCGGGCGGAAGAAGAAGCAGCAGGTGACGGTGGCCGAGGCCAAGGACATCCTCCACCAGCAGGAGTCCGAGAAGCTGATCGACCGCGCCACCGTGGCGCGCGAGGCCCGCCACCGCGTCGAGCAGGGCGGCATGATCTTCCTCGACGAGATCGACAAGATCGCCGGCCGCGAAGGCTCGCGCGGCCCCGACGTCTCGCGCGAGGGGGTGCAGCGCGACCTGCTGCCGATCGTCGAGGGGACGACGGTCTCGACCAAGTACGGCGTCGTCAAGACCGACCACATCCTGTTCATCGCCGCCGGCGCCTTCCACGTCACCAAGCCCTCGGACCTGATCCCGGAGCTGCAGGGGCGGTTCCCCATCCGGGTGGAGCTCGACGCGCTGACCGAGCAGGACTTCGTGCGCATCCTGACCGAGCCGGAGACGGCGCTCACCAAGCAGTACGCGGCGCTGCTCTCGACCGAGGGGGTGTCGCTCACCTACACCGACGACGCGGTGACCGAGCTGGCGCGGCTGGCGGTGGAGGTCAACTCGGCGACCGAGAACATCGGCGCGCGGCGGTTGGCGACGCTGATGGAGCGGGTGCTCGACGAGGTCTCCTTCGCCGCCCCCGACATGGCGGGCGTGACGCTCGCCGTCGACGGCGCCTACGTGCGCAAGGCGCTGGTCGACATCGTCGAGGACCAGGACCTCTCCCGGTACGTGCTCTAAGTGAACGGTCGGCCGAGTCATCCCGAGCGGAGCGAGGGATCGGGCGGGCGGGCGTTGCTTGCCGTTCTGGTCTTCCTTACCCTCGCCGCCTGCGGCAAGGAGGGCCCGCCGGCGCCGCCGCTGCGCATGGTGCCGGCGCCGGCGCAGGACCTGACGGTGGCGCAGCGCGGCCCGCAGCTCCTCGTCGAGCTGGCCTACCCGCAGACGACGCCGGCGGGCGTCCTGCTCGGCGGCATCACCGCCCTCGAGGTCTGGGAGGCGACGCGCCCGGCGCCGCGCGAGGGGGAGCCGCAGCCGCTCGACCCGCGGCAGCTCGAGGCCGCCGCCAAGCTCGTCCTCCGCCTGGAAGGGCCCGAGCTGGCGTCCGCCGCCGCCGGCGACCGCCTGCTCCTCCGCCTGCCGGCGCCGCCGGTGCCGGCAGAGGGGCCGGTGGCGCACCACTACGTCGTCCGCACCGTCGGGCCCGAAGGGGACCGCTCCGCGATCTCCAACCAGGCGATCCTGGTGACCCAGGCGCCGCCGCCGGCGCCCGAGGAGCTGAACGTCACCCCGACCGCCGAGGGAGTGGAGATCACCTGGCGGCCGCCGTCGCACGGCGGCGAGGCCGTGCGGGGGTTCCACGTCTACCGCCGCGAGGCGACGGCGCGCGACTACGGCAAGCCGCTGGCGACCCTGCCGCCCACGGCCACGCAATATCTCGACACCACCGCCCGCTTCGGCACCAGCACTATCTACGCCGTCACCAGCGTCGGGCGCAGCGCGCCGCTCGTCGAGAGCGCCGTCCAGGCCGAGCGCGAGGTGCGCTACCTCGACCGCTTCGCGCCGCCGCCGCCGGCCGACCTCGTCGCGCTCGCCGAGAGCGGCCGGGTGCGCCTCGTCTGGCGCTCCAGCCCGGCCGGCGACTTGGCGGGCTACCTGGTCTACCGCCGCGAAGGCGCCGGCGCCTGGCGCCGCCTCACCGCCGAGCCGCTCGCCGCCCTCGAATTCAGCGACACCGACGTCGCCGCCGGCGGCGCCTACACCTACCGCGTCACCGCCGTCGACCAACAGGGGAACGAGAGCGAGGCCGGGCCCGAGGCGCAGGCCACGGTGCCGTGACCGACTACTTCAAGGTCTCCGGCAGCGGCAACGACTTCCTCGCCCTCGCCGAGCCGCCCGCGGAGCCGAGCGCCGAGGAGATCCGCGCCTGGTGCCGGCGCGGGGTCTCGCTCGGCGCCGACGGCCTCTTCGTCCTCCGCCGCCGCGGCGCCGCCGCCGTCGCCATGGACTACTTCAACGCCGACGGCCTCCCCGCCGACCTCTGCTTGAACGGCACCCGCTGCGCCGTCCGCCTCGCCCTCCACCTCGGCTGGGGGGCCGACCGGGTGACGATCGAGACCCCCGCCGGTGCCTTCGCCGGCCGCGCGGCCGGCGAGGAGCGGATCGCCGTCGAGCTGCCCGCCCCGCCCGAGGCGCCGCGCGAGCTGGAGGTCGAGGCCGCCGGCGGGCGCCGGCGCGGCTGGGCGGTCCGGGTCGGCGTGCCGCACTTCGTGCTGGTGCTTTCTGACGGGCTGGCCGACGCGCCGGTCGCCACCCTGGGGCCGGCCCTCCGCCATCATCCCGCCTTCGCCCCCGCCGGCACCAACGTCAACTTCGTCCACTTCCCGGCGGCGGGCGGCGGGCGGCGGATGGAGATCCGCACCTACGAGCGCGGCGTCGAGGCCGAGACCCTCTCCTGCGGCACCGGCGTCTTGGCCGGCGCCGCCGCCGGGCTGGCGCTCGGCGCGGTCGAGCTGCCGCTCACGGTCCTCACCGCCGGCGGGTTCCCCCTGGAGGTGGACGCCCGGGACGGCCGCTGGACCCTGACCGGCGACGCCCGCCTCCTCGCCCGGGGCGAGCTCCTGCCCGAGGCCGGGCGGGTGCCGACGCCCCCGGCCTGGGCCGGCGGCCCGGCGGCTTTCGGATAGGATAGGCGCCCCTTGCGAGTCGCGGCGGTCGTCCCCGCGTACAACGAGCAGGAAACGCTGGCGGCAGTCCTCGCCGTCCTCAAGTCCACCTCCCTCATCCAGGAAGTGATCGTCGTCTCCGACGGCTCGACCGATTCGACCGTCGAGATCGCCCGCGCCGAAGGGGTCAAGGTCATCCGCCTGCGCGAGAACTGCGGCAAGGGGACGGCGATGGCGGTGGGGGTGGCGCACACCGACACGCCGGTCCTGGTCTTCGTGGACGGCGACATCCTGAACCTCTCCGAGGAGATGCTCGCCGAGCTGATCCGGCCGGTCGTCTCCGGGCGCGCCGACATGAACGTCGGCGTGCGCCACCGCGGGCGGCTGCTCAACGCCGGGCAGCGCAGCTTCGGACCGCTGCTGTCGGGCATCCGCTGCCTGCGGCGCGAGATCTTCGAGGCGGTGCCCGAGGACCACCTGACCGGCTTCGCCATCGAGACCGGCCTCAACTGGGCGGCCCGCCAGCTCGGCGCGCGGCTCGCGACGACGGTCCTCCACGGCCTCAAGCACCTGGTCAAGGAGAAGAAGCGCGGCTTCGCCCGCGGCTCTCGCGCACGGGTCGAGATGTTCTGGGCGGTCTTCGCGTCCTGGATCTCGCTGCACTGGAACCAACCGGGGCTGCGCACCGCCGGCCCGGCTCCCCTGGCCCGCCCCGAGCTCGACTACATCAATTTCTGAAGTGCCTGAGGGAAAACCCCCGGCCTTCCTGAGGGGTTCCCCCGATTGTCCGGGGTTCGCCGCCGAGACATCCTGACGCTGCACGGCGACCTGGTCAGAACCCGGCCGCTGGCGGCGGTGGACCCCCCTCCTACGTTCCGCCACTACCGTCAGCGGCCGGTATTATTTCGACCATGCGCCCGGGTCCCCTCCTCACCGCCCTCCTCGTCCTCCCCGCCGTCCTCGTACCCTCCGCCTCCGCCGCGCCGAACGGCGCGGTGCCCGCGGAGTGGCTGACCGAGGTCGAGGCCTCGGGCTTCGTCTCGACCCCGACCTACGACGAGACCCTCGACTTCCTCCGCCGCCTCGAGCGGGCGCTGGCGGGGCGGCTGCGGCTGACCAGCTTCGGCACTTCGGCCGCGGGGCGGCCGCTGCCGCTGGTCGTCCTCTCCGCCGACGGGGCCTTCACGCCGGAGGAGGCGCGGCGGCTCGGCAAGCCGATCGTCCTCGTCCAGAGCGGCATCCACGCCGGCGAGATCGACGGCAAGGACGCCACCCTCTTGATCCTCCGCGACCTGGCGCTCGGCAGGCGCCTCCCGGGGCTCGACGGCGCGACCGTCCTCTTCGCGCCGATCTACAACCCCGACGGCCACGAGCGGACCTCGCCCCACAACCGCCCCAACCAGAACGGGCCGCGCGAGATGGGCTTCCGCACCACGGCCGCCGGCCTCGACCTGAACCGCGACCACCTGAAGCTCGACAGCGTCGAGGCGCGGGCGCTGATGGCCCTGGTCAACGCCTGGCGGCCGCACCTCCACGTCGACAACCACGTCACCGACGGCTCCGACCACGCCTGGGTGATCGGGCTCTCGTGGGCCGAGGCGCCGCAGGCGCCGCCGCCGGTGGACGCCTGGCTCGCCGCGCACATGCCGGTGGTGCGCGCGGCGACGGCGCGCGCCGGCCACCCGAACGGCCCCTACGTCGATCTACGCGACGAGCTGGACCCGACCAAGGGGTTCAGCTCCGCGGCCGGCCCGCCGCGCTATTCGACCAGCTACTTCCCGCTGCGCAACCGTCCGTCGATCCTGGTCGAGACCCTCTCCTACAAGCCGTACCGCGACCGCGTGCTGGCGACGCGCGACTTCCTGCTCGCGCTGCTGGCCGAGATCGGCCAGGACCCGGCGGCGCTGGTGCGGGCGGTCGCGGAGGCGGAGGCGCGCACGGTGGCGCTCGGGCGCCCGGACGCCGCGCCCTCGGAGGTCGTGGTGCGCTTCGAGGAGAGCGCGGAGAGCGAGCCGATCCGCTTCCCGATCTACGCCTGGTCGGTCGCGCCCTCGCAGGTCACCGGCGAGCCGCTGCTGCGCTTCGAGAGCGGCACGCTGCGGGAGATCGAGGTGCCCTGGACGCGCAAGTCGAAGGTCGCGCTGGCGCTGCCGCGGCCGCGCGGTTACCTGGTGCTTCCCGGCTGGGCGGCGATCGAGGAGCGGCTGCGCGGCCACGGCCTGCGGGTGGAGAAGCTGACCGCGCCGGCCGAGCTGGAGGTCGAGGTGGCGCGCCTCTCGGGGGCGGACTTCGCGGACTTCTCCTACCAGGGGCGAACGGCGGTTCAGTTCACCACCGAGCACAGCCGCGAGCGGCAGCAGGTGCCGGCCGGCGCGCTCTGGGTCCCGGCCGACCAGCCGGACTTCGAAGTCGCCGTGCAGCTCCTCGAGCCGGACGCGCCCGACTCGCTGGTCGCCTGGGGGATTCTGTCGAGCGTCTTCGAGCGCAAGGAGTACATCGAGCCGCGGGTGCTCGAGGCCTGGGTCGAGGAGCGGCTCCGCGACCCCGAGGTGGCCGCCGCCTGGGACGCGGCGCTGCGCGACGAGGCCTTCGCCAAAGACCCGGGCGCCCGCTTCACCTGGTGGTACCGCCGCCACCCCTCCTGGGACCCCACTCTCGGCCTGTACCCCGTCTTCCGCGTCCTCCACCCGCCGCGGCTCGCGACGCGGGCGTGGGAGTGACCCTCTAGGGCCGCAGCGGCCAGAAGACCGGGACGAGGAGCAGCAGCAGGACGAGCGCGATGAGGGTGAGCGGGGCGCCGGCGCGGATGAAGTCGGCGAAGCGGTAGCGCCCCGGGCCGTAGACCAGGAGGCAGCTCGGCTCGAAGGGGGTGATGAAGGAGAGCGACGCGGCGAGCGTCACCAGCACCGCGAAGCTCCGCGGGTCGACGTCCAGCCGTCCCGCCGCCGAGAGCGCCACCGGCAGCACGACCAGCGCCGCCGCCGCGTTCGACATCGGCTGGGTCAGCAGCATCGTCAGCACCGCGAACCCCGCCATCACGACGTAGATCCCGAGCGGCGCCGCCAGGTCCACCACCAGCCCCGCCAGGTACTCGGCGGCGCCGGTCTTCTGCATCGCGCCGCCGAAGGCGGTCATGCCGGCGATCAGCACCAGGAGCCGCCAGTCCACCGCGCCGTAGGCCTCCTCCGGCGTGATCAGCCGCAGCAGCAGGACGCCCAGCGCCGCCGCCAGGAAGGCGATCGGCAGCGGGATCAGCTCGAGCCCCGCGGCGGCGATCGCCGCGACGAAGAGCCCGCCCACGTAGAGCCCCTTCCGCCGCCGCGCCGGGATGTGCTCGGTCTCCTGGAGCACCCAGAGCTCCCGCCCGGAGGCGATCGCCTTGAAGCTCTCCGCCCGCCCCTGCAGGAGCAGCACGTCCCCCACTTCCAGCGGCACCTCGGTGAGCTTGCGCGCCAGCACGTGGCCGCGGCGGTAGATGGCCAGCACCGTCACCCCGAAGCGGACGCGGAAGTCCAGCTCCTTGATCGTCCGCCCGATCAGCGCCGACTGCGGCATGAGGATGGCCTCGACGATCTTGAGCGCGTCGCCGATCAGGTCCTGGTCGCCGAGCTTCAGGTCCGACCGGATCTCGACCCCGGCCGTCTCCTTGACCTTGAGCAGCCCCTCGCGGCTCGCCTGCACGATCAGGAGGTCCCCCTCGGCCAGCCGCCGGTCGGGATCGGGGTAGAGGCGCACGCCGCCGCGCAGGATGGAGAGCACGGTCAGGTCCAGCGCCGCCAGGCCGGCGTCGCGGATCGCCTTCCCCGCCAGCGGCGAGCCCGGCGGCACCACGATCTCCGAGAGGTACTCCTTGATCTCGTACTCCTCGGTGTAGCTCCCCTCCCGGTGGTCGGGGAGGAGGCGGCGGGCGAAAAGGAAGAGGAAGCCGGTCCCCGCCACCACCATCGCCAGCCCCACCGGCAGGAACTCGAAGAGCGTGAACGGCCGCAGGCCGGTCTCGAGCAGGTAGCCGCTCGCGGCGACGTTGGTCGAGGTGCCGATCAGGGTGCAGGTGCCGCCCAGGATGGAGGCGAAGGCGAGCGGAATGAGCACTTGGCTCGGGCTCACCTTGCTCCGCCGGCAGACCCCGAGCACGGCCGGCAGGGCCACCGCCGTCGTCGTGGTGTTGTTGATGAAGGCGGAGACCCCGCAGGTGACCCCCATCACGCAGAGCAGGATGCGCCGGCGCCGGCCGCCGGCGACACGGTGGATCAGCCCGCCCAGGGCGTCCACGACGCCGGTCTTCATCAGCGCCCCGGTCAGGACGAAGATCGAGGCCAGGATGACGATGATCTCGCCGGCGAACCCGGCGAAGGCCTCGGCGAAGCTGAGGGTGCCGGAGAGGACGAGCACGACGAGCAGGAGGAGCGTCGTCACGTCCACCGGCAGCCACTCGAAGGAGAAGACCACGACCGCGGCGACGAGGAGGGCGAGCACCAGGAAGATCGGGAAAGTCATAGGGCGCCGCGTATCATGCCCCACGATGCCGCGGGCGGCGAAACCGGAGACCGATCATCAGCTCGACCTCTTCGCCGGCCGGCGCGACGCCGCCCCGCCGCAGCCGGCGCCGGTCGGCGCCGCTCCCCCGACCCCGCGCGCCCGCGAGCTCGCCGCCGCCCTGCCGCCCCAGCTCCGCTTCGGCAGCTCCTCGTGGGCCTTCCCCGGCTGGCGCGGGCTGGTCTACGACCGTCGCTACTCCGCGTCGCGGCTGGCGCAGGAGGGGCTCGGCGCCTACGCCCGCCACCCGCTCTTCCGCGCCGTCGGCATCGACCGCACCCACTACCAGCCGCTCACCGCCGCCGAGCTGGCCGCCTACGCCGCCGCCGTCCCCGCGGACTTCCGCTTCGTCGTCAAGGCGCACGACGCCGTCACCCTCGTCCGCTGGCCCGACCTGCCGCGCTTCGGCGCCCAGCGCGGCGGCGAGAACCCGAACTTCCTCAACCCGGCCTACACCGCCGAGCAGGTCGTGGCGCCGTTCGTCGAGGGGCTCGGCGACAAGGGCGGCGCCCTCCTCTTCCAGTTCGCGCCGCAGGAAATGGGCTCGCCCGCCCGCTTCGCCAAGCGGCTGGCGCGCTTCCTCACCGCCCTACCGCGCGGGCCGCTCTACGCCGTCGAGCTGCGCAACCGCGAGCTGGTGACCGCCGACTACGCCGCCGCCCTCGCCGCCGCCGGCGCCGCCCACTGCGCCAACGTCCACCCGCGGATGCCGGACGTGCGCGCCCAGACGGCCCTCGCCGAGGCCTGGCG
>DASWHY010000501.1:0-4249 GCA_036397955.1 Thermoanaerobaculia bacterium
GGCAGCACCCGCCAAGCGACGGTGATTAGCGACATCACGAGAGCGGTCGCCACGAGGATCCGACGGTTGCCCGTGTGCTGGACCCCGCTGGGACTCGCGGGGGCGCGGCCGGACCGCGCGGGGGAACGGCTCCCCCTCGCGGGGAAACCAGTTCCCCGCGCGGGGGAACGAGTTCCCCTCGAGGTCCGGCGGCTTCCCCTCCGGGGGGAACGGTTCCCCCTCGAGGTCCGGGCGCTTCCCCTCGCGGGGGAACGACTTCCCCTGGCGGGGGAGCGGTTTCCCCGCGGGGGGAAACGAATTCCCCTCGAGGTCCGGCGGTTCCCCCTCGCGGGGGAAGGGCGCGCCCTCGCGGTCCGGCCCCGCCCCTATGCTAAACTCACCTGTCTTTGCGCGGAGCCTTGTCCTGCCCGCGCTTCCAGATCAGAGACTGGGAGGTCCTGAAACGATGGTAAAGATTCGGCTCCGCCGGATGGGGGCGCGCAACGCGCCGTTCTACCGGGTGGTGGTCTCCGACTCGCGCCGGGCGCCCACCGCTTCGGCGGTGGAGGAGATCGGCTGGTACGACCCCACCAAGCAGCCCGCGCAGGTCAAGATCGACGCCGGCCGCGTCGACTACTGGCTCGACCGCGGCGCGCAGCTCTCGCCGACGGTCAAGAAGCTGCTCGCCCAGCAGAAGAGTGCCTGACGTCCGCGTCCCCGACGTCGAAACGGCCGTCCGTGAGCTGGTCGCCCTGCTCGTGGACCGGCCGGAGGCGGTCGAGGTGACCGCCCTGCCCGAAGGGCGCGGGGTGGTCGTCCTGGAGCTGCGGGTCGCGCCCGAGGACCTGGGCAAGGTCATCGGGCGGCAGGGGCGGACCGCCCACGCCCTGCGCACCCTCCTCGACGCGCGGGGGACCCGCCGCGGCGTCGACTATGAGCTCGAGATCCTCGAAGACTGACCGGCGAAGCCGGTCATCCTGAGGCACGCAGCGCCGAAGGATCTCGCTGTGCGACTCCGCGAAACAGATTCACAGGCCGCGCGCGCGGACCTCCCCGAGCGGGTGACGGTGGGGCGGGTGCTGAAGCCCCACGGCCTGCGCGGCGACGTCGTCGTGGAGGTCCTCTCGGACGTGCCGGAGCGCCTCGCTCCGGGCAGTCGCCTCGCGGCGGTGGCCGCCCCCGAGGCATCCGCCGCCGGCGCGATCGAGCTCGAGGTCACCGCCAGCCGCGCCCACAACGCCGGACGTCTCCTCCGCTTCGCCGGCCGCGACGGCCGCGACGCCATCGAGGAGCTGCGCGGCCTCTGGCTGACGGTCGAGCGCGCCGCGGTGCCGGCCCCGCCGGCCGGCACCTACTACCACTACCAGCTCGTCGGCTGCCGGGTGCGCGACGCCGAGGCGGGGGAGCTGGGCGAGGTGGTGGACCTGGTCGAGGACGGCGGCGGCCTCCTCCTCCTGGTCTCGGACGGCGCGCGGCAGGTGCCGGTGCCGTTCGTCGCCAGCTTCCTGACCGAGGTTGACGTGGCGAGCGGGCGGATCGAGCTCGCGCTGCCGCCGGGGTTCCTCGAAGCGTGCGCGTCCAGGTCCTGACGATCTTCCCCGAGCTCTTCGCGCCCTTCCTGGCGACGAGCCTGGTGGGACGGGCGATCGAGAAGGGGCTGCTGGAGGTGGCGGTCCACGACCTCCGCGCGTGGACCGAGGACCGGCACCGCAGCGTCGACGACGAGCCCTACGGCGGCGGCGGCGGGATGGTGATGACCGCGCCGCCCTGGCTGCGCGCCGTCGGCGCGCTCGCGGCGGAGCGGGCCCCCTGGCGGGTGCTGCTCTCGCCGCAGGGCAAGAGGCTGGACGAGGAGGGGGTGCGGCGGCTCGCCTCCCGCGACGACCTCCTCCTCCTCTGCGGGCGCTACGAGGGGATCGACGAGCGGGTGCGCCTGCTGGCGGTGGACGAGGAGCTGTCGATCGGCGACTACGTCCTCTCGGGCGGCGAGCTGCCGGCGATGGTGCTGATCGAGGCGCTGTCGCGCCAGGTGCCCGGGGTCGTCGGGCGGGAGGAGTCGGTCGAGCGGGACAGCTTCCGCGCCGGCCTTCTCGACCACCCGCACTACACCCGGCCGCCGGAGGTCGAGGGGCTGGCGGTGCCGCCCGTCCTGCTCTCCGGGGACCACGCGGCGATCGAGCGCTGGCGGCGGCGGGAGGCGCTGCGCGCCACCTGGGAGAAGCGGCCCGAGCTGCTGGCGGGGGTCGAGCTGACGCCCGAGGAGCGGCGGGAGATCGAGCGCTGGGAGTGGGAGGGGGGCCGCTGATGCCCGACTTGGCGGCCGCGAGCCTTGCATCACCGTAACCGATAGAGAATAATCGCTGATCCTTCACGCCGAGCGCGTCGGGATCGATAGGGGAACGGGTATGAACGAGCTGCAACACGTCGAGAGCGCCTACCTGCACAAAGAGCAGCCCGACTTCCGGCCGGGAGACACGGTCCGGGTCCACGTGCGCGTCGTGGAAGGGGACAAGGAGCGCATCCAGGTCTTCCAGGGGATCGTCATCGGCCGCCGCGGCGACGGCACGCGCGAGACCTTCACCGTACGCAAGATCTCGGGCGGCGTCGGGGTCGAGCGGATCTTCCCGCTCCACTCGCCGTCGATCGACCGCATCGACCTGATCCGCCGCGGCAAGGTGCGCCGCGCCAAGCTCTACTACCTGCGCGAGCTGCGCGGCAAGGCGGCGCGCATCGAGGAGCGGCGCGACGAGCGGCGGGACGAGCCGCGTCCGGCCTGAACCGGAGCGGCGGCGGGGAGGTACTGACCAGTACAAGGGGGTGACCCGGCGGTGGCCGCGAGCATGCTGCAGCTCTTCGCCGAGGCGTACCGCCTCCGCCTGCTGCGCGGGCTCGAGGAGCTGTTGGCGGGCTATGGCTACTGCCGCGTCGCCGGGGTGGACGAGGCGGGGCGCGGCTCGCTGGCCGGGCCGGTGGTGGCGGCGGCGGTGCTCGCCGACGGCCGTTGCCTGGTCCCCGGAGTGGACGACAGCAAGCACCTGACCGCACCGGAGCGCGAGCGGCTGGCCGAGGCCATCCGCGCCAGCGCGATCGCCACCGCCGTCGTGCAAGTCTCCGCCGAGGTCATCGACCGCATCAACATCCTGGAGGCCACCCGCCGCGCCATGCGCCGGGCGCTGGCCGACCTCCGTCCCGTCCCCGACTGCGCGGTGGTGGACGCCGTGCCGCTCCCCGGCGCCGGCTTCCCCTGCGTGCCGGTGGTGCGCGGCGACTCCGTCTGCTACGCCGTCGCCTGCGCCTCGATCCTGGCCAAAGTGGAGCGCGACCGCCTGATGCGGGAGCTCGACGTCGAGTATCCGCAGTACGGTTTCGCCGTGCACAAGGGATACGGCGTCGCCGAGCACGTCGAGGCCCTCGTCGCCTACGGCCCCAGCCCCTGCCACCGCCTGACCTTCCACTCCGTCCTGCCGCGCCAGGGCGACGGGGCCTGCTGAGCCGTGGCGGTCAAACGCGAGCAGGTCGTCCAGACCGCCGAGAAGTACGTCTCGCGCGGCAAGATCGAGGCGGCGATCAAGGAGTACAAGAAGCTCCTCGCCGAGAACCCCAACGACATCAACACCCTCAACCGTGTCGGCGACCTCTACGCCCGCATCCAGCGCATCGACGAGGCGGTCGATTTCTTCAATCAGATCGCGGCGCAGTACACGGTCGAGGGCTTCTTCCCCAAGGCCACCGCGATCTACAAGAAGATCATCAAGCTCGACCCCACGCGGCTGGAGATCTACGAGAAGCTCGCCGAGCTCTACGGCCGCCAGGGACTGGTCACCGAAGCGCGCGGCCAGTACCAGGTGCTGGCCGACTACTACCAGAAGCACGAGAACGCCGCCTCCGCCATCGCCATCTACCAGAAGATGGCGGCGCTCGAGTCCGAGAACCCGACCTACCACGTCAAGCTGGCCGAGATCTACCAGGCGCAGCGGCTGAACGAGAAAGCGCTCGGCGAGTACCGGATCATCGCCGAGATGATGATCGCCGCCGGCCACCCGCAGGAGGCGGCGCAGGTCTACGAGCGGGCCCTCGACCTCGACACCACGAACATCCCGTTCATCACCGACGCGGTGCTCAAGCTGCGCGAGGCCGGCCAGGCCGCGGCGGCGGCGCGCCTGGTGTCGGTGGCTGTCGAGCACAACCCGCAGGCCGAGCGCGTGGCCCGGCTGGTGGGGCTGGGGGAGCACCCGCACGCGGAGCCGGCGGCCCAGGCCTCGACCGCCGC
>DASWHY010000502.1:0-4603 GCA_036397955.1 Thermoanaerobaculia bacterium
CGGCCGCCGTGGCGGCGCTGGCGCGCGACCTCGAGGCGCGCTTGATGGGGCTTCCCACCGGCGTCCAGGACTACTACCCGGCCCTCCTCGGCGGCGCGCTCGAGATCGAGTCCGCCCCCGGCGGCGAGCGGGTGCGGGCGCTCGCCGCCGATCTCGACGCGCTCGGCGCGAGCCTCCTCGTCGTCTACTCCGGCGTCAGCCACTTCTCGGCCGGCCAGAACTGGCAGGTGGTGCGCCGCCGCCTCGACGGCGAGCCGGAGATGATCGGGCTCTTCGCCGGCATCGCGGCGGCGGCCGCGGCGGTGCCGGCGGCGCTGGAGGCGGGGGACCTGCCGCGGGTGGGGGAGCTGATGACGCGTGAATGGAGCTACCGCCGCCACCTGGCCGACGGCATCGCGACGCCCGAGCTCGAGAGCCTGCTCGCGCTCGCCGCGTCGCTCGGCGCCTGGGGCGGCAAGGCCTGCGGCGCCGGCGGCGGCGGCTCGGTCGCCCTGCTCTGCCCGCCGGAGCGGCGGCCGGCGATCGCGGCGGCGCTCGAAAGCGCCGGCGGCCGGGTGCTGCCGGCGCGGCCGGCGCGCGGGCCGCTCGTGGTGGAATGACCGCTGCGGTTTCTTTGCGGAGGACCTATGCGCTGGAACGACGAAAAGACCATCCGGCAGGTGATCCGCGAGGCCCTGCGCGCCTCCGGGCGCGGGCGGCGGGACCTCGAGGACCGGCTGCACATCGGCCGCGGCAACCTCGAGCGGCTGACCGACGGCACGCTGCGCATCACCCTGCGCCACCTGCTGCACCTGGCTGAGCTGCTGCAGGTGCCGCCGACGGACTTCCTGGTGCTGGGCTGCCCCGAGACGATGGCCGCGGCGCGCCACCGGCTGACCGACTGGATCGCCCCGGGCCGCCCGCTCGACGCGGCGCGCTCCCCGGCGGGCGGGCCGCCGCCCCTGGGCCGCGAGGAGGTCGCGGAGATCGTGCGGGAGGAGCTGCGCAAGGCGCTGACGGCCGAGCGCGAGGCGCGGGCGGAAGGAACGCCGGTGGGGGAGCACGCGCCGGAGGGCGGGGAGGGCGGTCCGGCCGAGAAATGAAGCGGGATGGCAACCGGGTTACGCGGGACGGTCTCGGTGTTACGCTCTCCGGTCCTGCGGATACGCGCCCCGGCGTCTTCCCCAAGCGTTTTGGTCTCGTCCCTACGCGGTTTGCCTTCTTCTTGGCTCACCCAGACGGTCGAAGCCGCCGCGCTCGTCCTCTACTTACGCTCTTCGGGCCTGTGTTTACGCCATTCAGCGCCAAAGTTCGTCGGTTTGGTCTTCCAGTTACGCATACTGGTCCTATCTCTACTCTAAAACGTCTTCTTCTTACGCTCTACGATGGGCGGCGAGCTCCAAATGGTCCTATATCTACGCGGTACAGCGTAGAAACAAGACGCATGGAGCCCCGCGAGCCTCGATCCGGTCCTCTACTTACGTAGAACGGACGCAGGGAAACCCCTGGCGGGCGCCGGAGCGCTCCATTCGGTCCTCCCTTTACGCGGATCGGTCTCGCCCCTACGCTGGGGCTGCTGAACTCAGCGGGAGTGGATGCGGCGCTCGAGGACTTTCCAGGCCTGGTCGAAGCTGAACGTGTCGTTCGTGGCCAGACGGAGGATCGGGCTCCAGCCCGCCCCCTTCGTTTCAATGTAGCGGATCTCGGGGCCCATCACCCAGGCGATCAGGCTGACGCGCCCGTCCACCGAGGAGTAGATCGTCGTCGGCGCCGCGCCGGTGTGCGGCGCCGGGCGGTCGGCGAGGACGCGGAGCTGCAGCAGCGGCACGGGGCCGCCGGCCGCCGCGGTCTCGCCCTCGACGGCCAGCTCCTCGATGCGCTCGGCCGGCGGCTCGCCGGCCGCGGCGGCCGCGGTGGCCGCCGTCACGCCGTGCTCCAACACGCCGGCGCCGGCCTCGATGACGCGGGCGCGCACCGCCGCGGCGAGGGTGCTCTTGCCCGCGGCGTTCAGCTTGTTGCCGCCGCCGATGATGTGGGCGCGGAGGTCGTCGCCGATGAAGGAGAGGACGCCGCGGTGCAGGCGATAGCCGCCGCCGATGATGTGCGCCCGCAGCCCTTCCGCCAGCGCGGTGAGATCGGCGCCGGCCGTGAGCCCGCCGCCGATGATGTGGGCGCGCAGGCCGTCGGCCAAGGCGCTCAGCTCGCCGGCCAGCAGGGTCGCCTCGACGACCAGCAGCCGCCCGGTCGCCGGATTGGCGAAGGAGATGACCACGCTGTGGTCGTTGCGACCGCCCTGGACGCGCGGCGCCGTGAAGAGCTGTGCGGCGACCTCGCCGATCGTCGGCTCCACTTCGGACCGGTCGAGCTCGCCCAGGGAGTAGATCGGGTTCCAGCCGACGTAGTCGCCGTCGAGGAGCAGGATCGGCGCGTAGGAGACCTTGTCGCCGGCCGGGCCGGCCTCCCACCAGACGAGGTGGAGAACGGTCCGCCGGACGGTGCGCACGCCGCCCTCGGCGTCCCCGACCCGGTAGTCGTCGCGGGTCACCGCCAGGCTCGGCGCGCTCTTGTCGGCGAAGGGGTTGCCGACGACCTCGATGACCTCGCCCCACTCGCCGCCCTTGAAGCTGGCGAGGTAGAGCACCGGATGGATCTGGTTGACGATGCTCCGCCAGACCAGGAAGAGCGAGTCGGAGACTTCCTCGTAGACCAGCGACGGCGAGTCTTCGAGGTCGGTGCCGGAGGTCTTCGGCACCAGCAGCCGCTCGACCGCCGCGTCCGGCCGCGCCACGTCCAGCGCCAGCACGGTGTCGCCGGCCGCCGCCGCCGTGCCCCCGGGGAAGAGCGCGCCGTAGCTGCCGGCGGCGACCGCGTAGACCTCGCCGCTGCCGCCGAGGGCGGCCTGCCGCTCGGCGACCGCGGTGCCCCCGGTGAGGAGCAGCGCGGCGAGGAGCGTGGCGGAGCGGGCGAGCATTCGCGTGGTCTCGGGCGTCAGGCCTTGAGGTTGATGATCTTGCGCACGTCGATGGCCATCAGGAACTGCGGCAGGTAGCCCGCCTCCGGGTAGAAACGCCGCTGCAGACGGGCGAAGTAGTCCCCCGCCAGCTCGAGGTCGCCGCCGAGATTGGCGGCCTCGCCGAGCAGGAAGAGAGCGTTCTTGATCGCCTCGGAGTATTGCGCCTCCTCGGCCGTCGCCAGCGCCTGGAGGCCGTACTTGACGGCGCTCGGGAGACGCCCGATCTCGAGGTAGGCGAAGCAGAGGTCCAGGCAGGGGTAGACCTTGAAGGCGCCGTGCCGGCGCAAGACGCGCAGGCTCTCGTAAAGCAGCCGGAAGCCTTCCTTCTGGCGCCCCTGAACGACGTGGGCGTAACCCAGGTTGTCCTGGATGAAGGCGCGCCAGACGGGGGAGGCCACGGGCGCGAGCCGCAGCGCCTCCTCGTACTCCGCGCAGGCTTGATCGAAGAAGCTTTCGGCGAGGAGGAGGTTGGCGCGCAGGTTCTTCGACGCGGCGAGCCACTCCGGCCGCTCCACCTGCTCGGCACGGTCGTGGGCGAGGCGGGCGTAGAAGGCCGCCTTCTTGTGCTCCTTCTTGAGCTCGTAGGAGCGGGCGATGTTGTAGGCGGCGCGGTAGCAGCTCTCGTCGTCGGCGCTGCGCATCAGGATCTGGCGCAGCTCGGAGACGCGGGCGTCGCCGCGCCCCAGCTCGATCTCCACCGAGGCGCGGTAGCAGAAGGCGCGGTCGATCTCGAGCGCATCCCCGCGCGCGCGGGCCAGCGCACCGAGGCGCTCGAACAGCGCTTCGGCCTCGTCCAGCCGCCCGGCCTCGAGGCTCCGCTGCGCCTCGCGGCTCAGCCGCTCGAGCTCCACCACGCCCTCGCTCTCGCTCATCCGCCGCGCGTCCTCACTCGATCCCTAGTTGTCGTCGTGCCGGAGGTTCTGCAGCCGCTTGAAGGCGATGAAGTCCTCGACCTCGCGCTGCGCGTCGTCGCTCAGGGACTTGAACTCCTGCACCACCCGCGCGTCGCGCGGCGTGAACGACTCGCTCGCCATCTCGTCGAAGAACTCGCCCATGCTCAGCTTGAACTCCGCCAGGATGCGGAAGAGGGTGTCGAGGCTGACCCGGTACTCCCCCTTCTCCATGCGCGAGAGGTCCGACTGCTGGATGCCCACCCGCGCCGACAGCTCGGTCTGGGTGAGCTTGTGCTCCTTGCGCAGCTCCCGGATCTTGCGCCCCACCAGTTGGACCTGGCGGATCTTTTCGACGGTGGCCATGGGCGTTGCGCGTTGACTCGGGGGCCGGTTATGTCAAAATCTCATGAGCCGGTTGGTGGGAGGGAGTGTAAGCCCGCCCCCCGGGACTGTCAAGGAGCCTTCCACCACCCGTGAGACGCTACGTCTTCCTCTTGAAGGAGCTGGTCAAGCGGGACTTCCAAGGGCGCTACGCCGGCTCGCTCCTGGGGTTCGTCTGGTCGTTCCTGCAGCCGCTCTGGCTCCTGCTGCTCTTCACCTTCGCCTTCTCGACGGTGATGAAGGTGACCCCTCTCGGGGAGGCGCGCACCCAGCACTTCGCCGTCTTCCTCTTCGTCGGCCTCCTGCCCTGGATGGCCCTCCACGAGGGGGTGCTGCG
>DASWHY010000503.1:0-2900 GCA_036397955.1 Thermoanaerobaculia bacterium
GGGAGGGCGGCCGCCGAGAGCTCCCGGATCGGAGCCGGCTGTCGCCGGAGGCAGGCGTCGCCGGCGACGCGTGGGGCCGGCGGGCGAAGAGAACGGCGGACACGCAGATCACGGCGATGCAGGCCGACGTCGCGGAGTTGATCGCCAACGGCCAGCTCACTCTGTTCGGCGCCAACCTCTTTCTGGAGCTGGACCTCTCCGCCCGGAACCTGCCGGTGGGGAGCCGTCTACGGATCGGCGCCCCCGTCCTCGAGGTCACGCCAGTGCCGCACAACGGCTGCCGGAAGTTCCAGGCCCGGTTCGGGCAGGAGGCGCTGCGCTTCGTGTCGGGGAAGGAGCTGCGGCAGCGCAACCTCCGGGGGATCTCTGCGGGTGGTGGAGCCCGGCGACGCCCGACTGGGATCGGCAAGGGTGCGGAAGCGCGCCGGATCTCCGACCGAGCTCGAGTCCACGGCGATCCCGTCGATCGTCATGCCTAGCCGCTAGTCGTCGTCGAGCAGCCCCTTCTCCCGCAGCCAGCCTTCGTTGAGCTTCGAGAGATAGCGCTCGCCGGAGTCGGGGAAGAGGGTGACGACGAGGGCGTCGTCGGGGAGGGTGCGGGCCACCCGCCGGGCGCCTTCGGCGGCGGCGCCGGAGGAGGAGCCGACGAAGATCGACTCGCGGCGCGCCAGGTCGAAGGTGGCGCGGTAGGCGCTCTTGTCGTCGACGGTGACGATCTCGTCGATGTAGTCCCACCAGACCGTCCCGGGCATGAAGTCCTCGCCGATGCCGTCGATCAGGTACTGGTGGATCTGCTCGGGCGGCGGCAGCTCGCCGTGCTCCTTGTAATAGGCGTAGACGCTGCCGACGGTATCGACGCCGACGACGCGGATCGCCGGGTTCTGCTCCTTCAGGTACTTGGCGGCGCCGCTGATCGTGCCGCCGGTCCCTACCCCGACGACCCAGTGGGTGATCCGGCCGTCGGTCTGCCGCCAGACCTCGGGGCCGGTGGTCTCGTAGTGCGCATGCGGGTTGGCTTGGTTGTAGTACTGGTACGGGAGGTAGGCCCCCTCCTCGTCGCGGATCCGCTCGGCCACTCTGTAATACGAGCGCGGGTCGTCGGCGTCGACGTTCGTCGGGCAGGTGATGACCTTGGCGCCGAAGGCCTCGAGCAGCGCGATCTTCTCCTTGGGGATCTTGTCGGCGGCGGTGCAGACGAGCTTGTAGCCCTTCAGGTTGGCCGCCATCGCCAGGCCCACGCCGGTGTTGCCCGAGGTGGGCTCGACGATCGTGCCGCCGGGCTTCAGCGCCCCCGACCGCTCGCCGGCCTCGATCATCGCCGGGCCGATCCGGTCCTTGACGCTCGAGCCGGGGTTGAAGTACTCGACCTTGGCGGCCAGCAGCGCCCCCTGCGGATGGAAGCGGCGGAGCGCCACGAGCGGCGTGTTGCCCATCGTCTCGAGGATGTCGGCGTGGATCTCCATCAAGTCCCCCACTCCGGCTCGGGGTCGATCCCCAGG
Source organism: Thermoanaerobaculia bacterium (assembly GCA_036397955.1). Lineage (GTDB taxonomy): Bacteria > Acidobacteriota > Thermoanaerobaculia > Multivoradales > UBA5704 > DASUNQ01. The sequence continues at coordinate 1,500 of DASWHY010000503.1, forward strand.
CCGTCGGAGAGGCGATTGTAGTAGTTGAAGAAGCCGACCACCTGGGCGATGGCGAGGATCGCGGCGTCGTCGAAGCCGGCGGCGCGCAGGGCCTCGACATCGGCCGCCGCGACCTCGCGCGGCGTCAGGGTGAGCTTGCGCGCGTAGGCGAGCATGGCGCGGTCGGCAGGCGTGAGGTCCGTCTCGAGATTGGCAGCGGCCTTACCGGCCGCCGCCGCCAGCCTCTCCCCCGCTTCGCCTGCGACCTCGGCCCGGAGGTCGTCCGCGTGCGCGCGGGTTCAGTAGTGGCAGTCGTTGGCGCGCGAGACGGCGACGGCGATCATCTCCCGTTGGGCGCGGCTGAGCGGTCCGCCCGGCGCGAGCATCAACCGCCGGTAGAGCTCGATCGAGGCCTCCAGCACTTCCGGCTGGAGGCTCTGGAGGCGCACCACGTTGAAGACCTTGCCGGCGCGCGCCAGCGCCTCGTCATAGAGGCGGCGCAGCGTTCCTTGGGCCTCGTCGGGGGGGATGGTGCGGATCCAGGCCATGGCCGGCGGCGCTTTCCTAGAGCTGCTCGTTGAACTGGTAGCAGAGGGCGTCCGCTGCCCGGTGCCAGACGCTGCGCCGCGCGAAATCGGCCGCGCGCAGCGGCTTGCACTTCAGGAGGTCGGCCTCGAAGGCGGCCTTGAGCTCGCCGGCGATCCCCTCGTCGATGATCCCCACCCCGGCCTCCTCGTTGATGTCGAAGGAGCGGTCGTCGAGGTTGGTCGAGCCGACGTGCGACCAGAGGCCGTCGATGATCATCACCTTCTGGTGCGTCAGCGTCTCCTGATGCTCCCACATCTTCACGCCGTCGCGCAGCAGCTCCGCGTAGCGGAAGTGGCCGGCGTGGCGGACGAGGCGGCTGTCGTTGTACGGCCCGGGGACCATCACCTTGACCTCGACGCCGCGGCGCACCACCTTGATCAGCAGGTCGCAGGCCGCGCGGTTGGGGATGAAGTAGGGGTTGGAGATGATCAGCTCGCGCTGCGCCGTCGCGATCGCCACCTGGAACATCAGCTCGAAGTCCGAGATCCCCCCCTTGGGCGAGCCGGTGAAGACCTGGACCTCCAGCTCCCCCGCGGGCTCCAGGATCGGGAAGTACTTCGGGCCGATCAGCACCTCGCCGGTCTCCTCCACCCAGTGCTCGCAAAAGACCGACTGCACCATGTGGACCACCGGGCCGCGCAGGCGCACGCCGGTGTCGCGCCAGTGGTCCTTGTCCTGGCCGTTGCCGGTCCACTGCCGGGCGATGCCGTGCCCAAAGACGTAGCCGATGCGGCCGTCGAAGACCGCGAGCTTGCGGTGGGTGCGCTTGTTGAGCACCCCGAGGTGGGAGAGGCGGAGGCGGTTGAAGACCTCCACCCGGCAGCCGGCGCGCCG
>DASWHY010000504.1:0-3897 GCA_036397955.1 Thermoanaerobaculia bacterium
AGTAAACCCCGGCTTCGGCGTAGTCACTGCACAGCCTGGCCGCCTCTTCGTCCTCGGCGGCGCGCGAGGCGGCCCAGGCCTGCCCAGCCTTGACGTTTCCCCACTCGGCGTCAAAGAGGGCCAAGCCGGTGAGCAGGGATGCGCCGCCCTCCAGGTAGAGTTCGTCCGCCGCGCCCAGCACGTGCTCGTAGTAGCCGGCGTGCCGGCGCCCGGCAGCTTCGCGCTCGGCGTCGGTCAAGCGAGAGTCGGCGAAGACGCGAGCGAGATCGTGCAGGCGGTGGCGCTCGCTCTCGTACTCGACGAGGCTCGCGCCGATCAGGTCGCCCAGCGCATCGCGAGCAGGTTCGACCTCCAGCTCCCACACCGCCGCGGCGCCGGAGGCGTCGAAGCTGCCGGGGAAGGCGGCGAGCTGCTGCCACCGGGCGCGCTGCTCCTCATCGAGGAGGTCGTAACTGGTGGCGAGGGAGGCCTCGATCAAGCCAAGGCGCTCCTTGGCATCCGTAAGGCGGCGGGCGTAGTCGGCTGGGGTGAGCCACGTCTTCTCGGCCAGCGCGCTGCCGGCAAGGCAAAGAGCGAAAGGAAGGTGGCCGCAGAGGGCGGCGATCTCCGCCGTCGTTTCGCCGATGCGAGGGGCGATGCGCTGGAGGAGGGCTTCGGCGTCCTCCGGGCGCAGCTCGTCGAGGTCGCGGGTGACCATCCCAGGCAGGGTGAAGTGGAAGCGCGAGGTGACGAGCAGGGCGCAGCCAGCGGGCGGGATCAGCGGCTCGACCTGCGCGCGGCTCGCGGCATTGTCCATTAGCAGGAGGGCGCGCTGGCCGTGGAGCACCGTACGGTAAAGCCCCGCCAGCGCGTCGCCGCCCTCCGGCAGCTGGATAGTGGGGTGGTAAGCGCGGACGACGTGTGCCATCGCCTGCGCGGGGGTGAGCGGCTGCGCGCTCACACCCTTCAAGTCGAGGTAGAGCTGCGCGTCCGGGTAGAGCGGCTCGAGCTCTTGGGCGAGCTTGAGTGCGAGCGCGGTTTTGCCGACGCCGCCCGTGCCCTGAAGGCCGGAGATGGCCGCGCCGCCCGCGCGCAGCGCTGTCCGCAGCTCCGCCAGCTCGCGCTCGCGGCCGGTGAAGTCTGCAGGCGGAGGTGGAATCTGGTGGAGGGAGGTGGCGGGCGGCGGCGGGGTGATCTTGTCGCCAGCGACGTAGTCGCCGGAGAACTCAGCGCCGGGGCCTACGTGCACACCGCCCGTCTGCACCGCGCCGGCCGCAGCGATGAGGTCGCGTCCGGCGCTGGAGCCGCCGACGGCAGCGGCGCCCCCCGGGCCTACGCCGGGGGTTGCCCTTTTGGGTCGCCGCCCGGCGGAGCGCTGGTGACGCGCACGTCCCCGTGCGCGTCGACGTCGCTCACCTGCGCGCCGCGGCCGGTGCCGTCCTCGGCGGTGAAGGCGCCCTGCCGGCTCACGACCCGCTCCGCCGCGACCCCCGGCCGATCCGTCGCGCCTTCTCCGGACGCCTCGACGTCCAGCCCCACGCCCAGGCCCTTGAGGCCGGCCTTTACCTTCGGGAACCGCGTCAGCGCGAAGACAAGGACCAGCGCGAGGACCGCGAGCCCGATCAATGTCGCCGTCAGAGTGTCCACAGCCGGATTATTTCATCAGCAGGGATTCAAGCCTTCGTCAAGCGCTCTTCCGCGTGCGCGTCCAGCACGCGCTTGGCGAGAGCATCGAGCTTGCCGGCTTCCACATCCGCCTCGAACTGCCGATCCCAACCCTCAGCATCGACTGCCGCGATGCGCTGCTCAAGCAGGGCCGCTTCGAAAGCCGCCGCCTCCTCCTCGGACCAGGTGCCGGCGAGGTGATCGAGGTCGTCGTGCGGATGGCGGCCGGCGGCGGTACGCTGCCCTGCCGCCTCTTCCAGCATGCGGATGACCGTATTGTCGAGACTCAGACCTTCGGTGTCCGCGCGCCGGCGAAGGACCTCCTGGAGCTTCAGAGGGATGTTGCGCAAGGTGATGTCGACCATCGCAGGCTCCTCGACCGTCCTCCGCCGGACGGAATCTATCAGCGCTTCCGTCTCCTTTTCGCGGCCTATACTCCTCGACCATGAAGTCCGAGCTGTCCCAGCCGCCCAGTGCGCCGCGGGCGGACGAGATCCCCGCGGAGTGGCTGGCTGAGTTCGAGGCCGCCGCGCGGAGGCCGCTGCGGACGCGGTTTCGCTACGCCTTCATCCACACCTACAAGCCGGTGCTCGACGACGCGCCGTTTCGCGCGTTCGACACGACCGCCGACTACCGCCGCTGGTGCGAGGAGAACCTGCCCGACTGGCTGGGATATGGGCGCGTTTGAGTATCGGCAGGCCGAGGAGATCCGCGACGCCTTCGCCCGCCACGGCGTGCGTTATCTCTTCATCGGCAGGTCGGGCGCGATCCTGCTCGGCTTCCCCGACACCACGCAGGACGCCGACCTCTTCGTCGAGAAGAGCCCCGAGAACGGCCGGGCGATCGTCGCCGCCCTGCGTGAGCTGGGCTTCGCGCTCGACGACGATCAGGCGGCCCAGATCGAGCGCGGCAAGGACTTCATCCAGCTCAAGAACGGGCCGTTCGACCTCGACCTGGTCTTCGCGCCCGACGGCATCGAGCGCTTCGCCGACGCGTGGCGGCGGCGCGTCGAGGTGGAAGGCTTCCTCGTCTGCCATCTCGACGACATCATCGCCAGCAAGGAAGCGAGCGGCCGCCCGCGGGACCTCGAGGCCCTGCCCCGGCTGAGGTCCTTCCGCGAGTACTGGCTGCAACGGCGGGGCGGCGAGCAGCGGGATTGACGGTCAGGAGCTGGCCGGCGTTTCCTTCGTCCTCGTGTACAAGGCTTCCCAGTGTGGCCTGCCGGGGCGGGACTGGTGGATCTTGCCGAGGCGGAGCATGCGGCGGAGGACGATCGAGACCTGGTCGACGCGGACCGGGCGGCGGAGGCGCTCGGCGAAGCGGTGGTTGACTTCGCGGGCCAAGCCGACGGGGCCGAAGCGCTCGGTGGCTTCCTTCTCCTGGAGGATGAGGGCCACCATGCGGCCGAGCTTGGGGCGGGAGGCGGAGCCGAGGTCGGCTTGCTTGACCTCCGGCGCGGCGGCGGGGGCTTGGCGGGCGGCGAGCTCGATGGCTTCGGCGGCGGCGGCGCGGAAGGCCTCCAGCCGGCGGTCGATCTCCGCCAGCTCGGCGGCGTAGCCGCTGCGCTGCTCGCGGTGGTGGGCCTCGTGGCCGGCGTGGAAGGCCTCGCGCTCGCGGAGGAAGGCCGCCTGCTTCTCGAGGCTCGCCAGCACCGCGCTGACCGACCAGGTCGTGTCCATGGCTCTCTCCTCTGCCGCGAAATCTCGTCCGCCGGCGGCTCAGGTGCGCCGTGAAGCCGTGAAACCGGTCATCTCAAGAGCCGCGGGTGACTTTCAGGCCGCGACATCGATCCGGTATGCCGCGGACGAAGGATCATTTGCGGCTGCTGAAGATTCCTCTCGCCGGCGGGTCGGTTCACTCGCGTCGGAGACTAGCACGTTCGCGGCGTCTGATCGAGCCGCCGCCGTCGCGACGAGCTAGTTCACGGCTTCAGCGGTCTCGCCGGCACCAACGGTGAGAGAGCCGCGCTCCGCTTCGGGAGCCTGCGCCGCGAATTGTCGAGCCGCGAGCCTCGCGCAGAGTTCCTCCGCGGCAGATCCTTCTTATCCCGCGGCCCCGGGGAGAGGATTCGCGGCGTCTGGGCCGTCCGCGCCCCACGGGTGCGGCTTCCGGAGGCGGGCGAGAAGCTCTGGCGTCGTCAGGGTACGCCCGGGGGACGACGCCGGCGCGACCCTCCAGGCCTCGCCGTCCGGGGCGAGCGCCGGGGCGTCCACCTGACCGCGCACCAAAACCACCCGGCAGCCCAGGAAATGC
>DASWHY010000505.1:0-7643 GCA_036397955.1 Thermoanaerobaculia bacterium
GCGGGTGAAGCCGAGCTTCTCGAGCACCTCCTGGGAGGCGACGTTGCCAACGGCGCAGCGGGCCTCGACGCGCTCGAGGACGGTGCCGCTGAAGAGATCGTCGAGGAGAAGGTCAAGGGCGACGGTCATGATGCCGCGCCCCTGGTAAGGGGTGGAGAGGGCGTAGCCCACCTCGGCGAGGCCGTGCTCCCAGTTGCTCACCACCAGGGTGATCCACCCCGCCGGCTGCCCGTCGCAGACCACGATCCACTGGAACTTCTCGCCGCGGCCGCGGTAGAGGTCGGCGATGCGCTGGCTGGCGACGTCGGCGCGGAGCTGCGACACCGGCAGGTCGTTGAGCGGCTGGTGGCGGCGCACCGAGGGCTCGGAACGCCAGAGGCGGAGGAGCTCGGCATCCCGCGGCGCGGCCGGTCGCAGAAGGACCTCCAGGCCCGCGTGGCGCTCGGCGATCGCCATGGCCGCTAGTTTAGCCGCTGGCTACGGCAGGCCGCCGCTGCGCGCGAGGCGCAGCCGCGCGCCGGCGACGCGGAGCTTGGGGAGGACCGAGAGGACGAAGATGTAGAGGTAGCCCTGCGCGAAGAGCAGGAGGAAGGGCAGCGAGATCCACATCGCGTGGGCGACCGCGTAGGCGGCGCAGGCGAGGAAGTAGACGGCGAGCGCGCCTTCGGCGGCGATCAGCGGGTCGGTGCCGGCGCGGTAGCGCTTGCCGGCCCAGTCCTCGCCGCGGCGCTCGATGCGGTACTTCGGGGTGCGGTGGAAGACGCCGCCGCGGCGCAGCAGCCCCGAGAGCACGGCGCGGGCGTTGTTGATCGAGAGGCCGATGCCGAGGCCCATGAGCGCCGGCAGGAAGCGCGCCTCCCGCCGCCAGGCGCCGGGGCCGCGGGCGATCACCTGGCTCGACAGGTAGAAGGCCACGACCGACACCGAAGCGGCGAGGAAGAGCGGGGCGTCGACGAAGAGCATCACCTCGAGGCCGCTCGACCGGCGCAGCAGCATCGCCGGGAAGATGAGCAGCGACAGCAGGACCATCAGGAGGTAGCTCGTGTTGTTGGTCAGGTGGACGAAGGCCTCGACCTTGATCCTGAGCGGCAGGTCGCTCCTGAGGATGCGCGCCAGGAGCTTGCGCCCGGTCTGGATCGAGCCCTTGGTCCAGCGGTACTGCTGGCTCTTGAAGCCGTTGATGTCGACCGGCAGCTCCGAGGGGACGCCGAGCTCCGGCAGGTAGAGGAAGCGCCAGCCGGCGAGCTGGGCGCGGTAGGAGAGGTCGAGGTCTTCGGTCAGGGTGTCGTGCTGCCAGCCGCCGGCGCCTTCGATCGTCTCCCGCCGCCAGACGCCGGCGGTGCCGTTGAAGTTGAAGAAGCAGCCGCTGCGGTGGCGGGCGGTGTGCTCGATCAGGAAGTGGCCGTCGAGGAGGATGGCCTCGATCCGCGTCAGCAGCGAGTAGCCGCGGTTGATGTGCTCCCAGCTCCCCTGCACCATGCCCGTCGCGGGGTCGGCGAAGTGCGGCACCGAGAGCTTGAGGAAGTCGCTGCGCGGCACGAAGTCGGCGTCGAAAACGGCGACCAGGCTGCCGCGCGCCGCCGCCAGCCCCGCCGCCAGCGCGCCGGCCTTGAAGCCGTGGCGCTCGCTGCGGTGGAGGTGGTGGATGTCGTAGCCGGCGCGCCGCCGCTCGGCGACCGACCGCGCCACGATCTCGCGCGTCTCGTCGGTCGAGTCGTCGAGCACCTGGATCTCGAGGCGGTCGCGCGGGTAGTCGAGGGTGCAGACGGCGTCGATCAGGCGGGTCGCGACGTAGAGCTCGTTGTAGAGTGGGAGCTGCACCGTCACGATGGGCCAGACGTCCGGGTCCGGAGGTCGGACGGCCTTGCGCCGCCGGGTGCGGACGTAGAGCCCGACGAGCAGCAGCCGGTGGACGCCGTAGAAGGCGAGCACCGTGAGGACGAGGTAGTACAGTGCCAGCAAGGCCGCCGACGACGGCAGAGTCATCCTCCAGCTCTCCGGAGGGCGGCTCTGCGCCGGGCCTGCGGCTGCTCGTCCACGCGCTGCCGCTCCTCGCGGTGGCGCTCGGCCTGCTCGTTCTCGATCCGCTCTCCGACCATCTGCCCTCCGCCCTGGCGCTGCTGGCGCTGGGCTCTCTCGCCCTCTGGAGTGCCGCCGGCCGCCTGGAGGTGGACTCCGGCTCGGTGCGCGCAGCCGTCCTCGCCGGGGCGCTGCTCCTGCGGCTCCCCCTGCTCCCGCTCGCCCCGACGCTGTCCGACGACGTGCTGCGCTACCTGTGGGACGGGAGGGTGGCCGCGGCCGGCCGCAATCCCTACGCGCTCCCCCCGGCGGCCGCCGAGCTCGCCCCCTTGCGCGACGAGCTTTGGCGCGCCCTCCCGCATCGCCAGGTGCCGACGGTCTATCCGCCGCTCGCCGTTGCGGCATTCAGTATAGCCGCCAGGACCCCGTGGCCCCTGCCGCTGTGGAAGGCGCTGGCGGCGGCCGGCGACCTCGCCGCCTGCGCCCTGCTGCTGGCGCTGGCCCGGCGGCTGGGGGTGCCGGCGGGACGCACGGTCTGGTACGCCTGGAACCCGCTGGTGGCGCTGGAGACCGCGGGGATGGGGCACGTCGACGCGCTCGGCGTGGCGGCGTGCCTGGCGGCCGTGCTGCTCGTCACGACGCGGCGGCAGCCCGTTGCGGCAGCCGCCTGCGCCGCCGCCGGCGCCCTCACCAAGCTGGTGCCGCTCGTCGCGCTGCCCCTCTGGGGGTGGGCGTACCCTTCAGGCGCGTCGCGGCTGCGCTTCTGGGGGACGGCGCTCGCGCTCCTCGTCCTGGCATGCGCGCCGGTCGTGGCGGCGACCGGCGGCGTGCCGCCGGGTCTCCTCGTCTACGGCCGGACGTGGGAGTTCGACGGGCCGCTCTTCGAGCCGCTCTGGCGCCTGCTCGACGCGGTGGACGCGGCGCCGCGCGCCAAGGCGCTGCTCGCCTGGGTCGAGCGGCGGAGCGAGCGCTGGTACCTCTTCGAGCGGGTCTACCCCTACGTCTACCCGCAGCTCCTCGCCAAGGCGGTGCTCGGGGTCGGGCTTCTCGCCGCGGTCGCCGCCTCCCGGCGCGAGCGCGACCTCGTCGCCGGCACCGGCCGGCTCTTCGGGCGCGCCCTCCTGCTCTCCGCCACGGTCTATCCCTGGTACCTCCTCTGGGTCCTCCCCTGGGCCGCGCTCGCCCGCCACCCGGCGTGGCTGGCGCTGGCGGCACTGCTGCCGCTCTCCTACCTGGCGCAGGAGGCCGGCGTGCCGCTCTTCCCCTGGCTCTGGCTGGCGATCTGGGGGCCGTTCTTCGCGCTCCTGGCGCTCGGGCGCGGCCGCTGGGAAACGCGATGATCGCGCGCCTCATCCTCTCCTACCGCGGCGCCGCCTACGCCGGCTGGCAGCGGCAGGAGAACGCGCTCGCCGTGCAGCAGGTCGTCGAAGAGGCGCTCGGCGACCTCCTCGGATTGCCGGCGCCGCCGCGGATCCACGGCGCCTCGCGCACCGACGCCGGCGTCCACGCCCGCGGCCAGGTCGCCCACCTCGAGCTGCCGCGCCCCTTCCCGCCCGCCGGCCTGGTCCACGGCACCAACGCCCGCCTGCCGGAGGACGTGCGGGTCCTCGCCGCCGGCGAGGCCCCGGCCGGCTTCCACGCCCGCAAGCACGCCGCGGCCAAGGAGTACCGCTACCGCCTGTCGCGCGCCGCGGTTATTTCGCCGCTCGACGCGCCCTACGTCGCACCGGTCGAGCCGCGCGTCGACCTCGAGCGCATGGCGGCCGCAGCGCGCCACCTCCCCGGCCGTCACGACTTCTCCGCCTTCGCCGCCGCCGGCGGCAGCCACCGCGACCCGCACCGCCAGATCTTCGCGGCCGACTGGACCGAAGCCGGCGAAGAGCTCCTCTTCACCATCGTCGGCGACGGCTTCCTCCGCGGCATGGTCCGCGCCCTCGTCGGCACCCTCGTCGAAGTCGGCCTAGCCCGCCGCACCCCGGAGGCCTTCGCCGCCCTCCTAACCGGCGCCCCCCGCCGAGCCGCCGGCCCCACCGCCCCCGCCCATGGCTTGGTCCTCGAAAGTGTCACCTATCCCCCCGAATGGGATCTTCCGGGGAGCTCCGGGTAACAACGGTTGGCGGATGGGCCGTTGCGGGGGGCGCTGCCGGAGGGCACCTCTTCGCAAGCGCCGGCACCGCCCCCGGCAGGCCGACGCCGAGCGAGCGCGCAGCGAAGCGGAGGCGCGCGCACCGCCCCCGGCAGGCCAAAAAAGCGCGCGCCGGTGCCCGCCGGCAGCGCCCCCCGCAACGGCCCATCCTCACCACCCCCTCACCATCCCCGCACCAACCCCAGGGATACCGTAACCGGCCGCCCCCGTCGCCGATGGCCGATCTCTCGAAACTCGCCGAGCCCGGCACCCCCGAAGAACTGCTGGTCCGGCGCCTCGACCTAGCGCGCCTGCCGCGCCACGTCGCCATCATCATGGACGGCAACGGCCGCTGGGCCCGCGCGCGCAACCTGCCGCGTGTCGAAGGCCACCGCGCCGGCGTCGAGTCCGTGCGCGACACCGTCGAGGCCGCCGCCCAGCTCGGCCTCGAAGTCCTCACCCTCTACGCCTTCTCGGTCGAGAACCAGAAGCGCCCGCGCTTCGAAGTCTGGACCCTGATGAACCTGCTCAAAGAGTACGTGCGGAAAGAGACCGAGACCCTGGTCGAGAACGACATCCGCTTCCACGTCCTCGGCCGCTGGCGCGACCTCGACGCCACCGTCGTGCGCGAGCTCGACCGCGCCCTGGAAGCCACCCGCGACTGCCGGGGCATGCACTTCAACATCGCCCTCAACTACTCCGGCCGCTGCGAGATCGTCGACGCCTGCCGCAAGATCGTCGCCGACTGGGCCGCCGGCAAGCGCGCCGACATCGACGAGGAGACGCTCGACCGCTACCTCTACACCTCCGGCCAGCCCGATCCGGACCTGCTGGTCCGCACCTCGGGCGAGCTGCGGGTCTCCAACTTCCTCCTCTGGCAGATCGCCTACACCGAGATCTGGGTCACCTCGACCCTCTGGCCGGAGTTCCGGCGCCGCGACCTCTTCGAAGCGGTCCTCGACTTCCAGCGCCGCGACCGCCGCTACGGCGGCGTCAAGCCGGAAGAGGACCTCTTCGCCCCCGGCGCCGGTCGCCGCTCCGGGTAGCCGCCCCGCATGCAGCGCCTGGTCACCGCCGCGGTGGGCGTCCCGCTGACCCTCGCCGCGGTCTTCTTCCTGCCCGGGGTGTGGTTCTTCGCCATCATGGCGCTGCTGATCGAGGCGGCGGTCGCCGAGTACGTGGCGATCGTCCGGCCGCGCGCGCCGCACGCGCCGCTGCGCGCCCTGCTCGTGTTCGTGCCGATCGCCGCGGCGGGGCTCGCTGCGGCCTTCTCCGAGGCGCGGGAGCCGGGGCCGCTAGGGCACCCGCCGGTGCAGCTCCTGCTCGGCGGCCTCCTGCTCTCGGTCGGCGTCGGGAGCCTGCTGCTGCTGTCGCGCACGCCGCTCGAGGAGACCGTCTTCGCGATCGGCGTCATCGGTTTCGGCATCCCCTACTTCGCGCTGCCGATCGCCAGCCTCCACCGCCTGCAGCAGCTCGACCCCTGGCTGCTCTTTTTCCTCCTCGCCATCGTCTGGCTGGGGGACACCGCGGCCTTCTACTTCGGCTCGCGCTTCGGCAGCCACCACATGGCGCCGGTCGTCTCGCCGAAAAAGACCTGGGAGGGGGCGGTGGCGGGGCTCGCCGTCGCGCTCGTTGCCGGCGCCGTCTGGAGCGTGGCGCGGCACGGCGCGCTGCGGCCGGGGATCCTGGCGCTGGCCGCGATGACCGGGGTGGCGGCGCAGGTCGGGGACCTGGTGGAATCGATGATCAAGCGCGGCGCCGGGGTCAAGGACTCCGGGCGCCTGCTGCCGGGGCATGGTGGCATGCTCGACCGGATGGACGCCATGCTCTTCGCCGCCCCGGTGCTGCTGCTCGGGGCCTGGCTCCTGGGAACCAGCACGGTTTGACCCGCGCGCGCCGCTGAGGCGCGGGGGAATGCCCGCCCGCGGGGCGGGGTTGGGGTACACGCCATGGATCTCTTGACCAACGTCTTGTCCTTCGTCATCGCGCTGGGGCTGATCATTTTCGTTCACGAGGCGGGGCACTTGCTCGTGGCCAAGGCCTTCGGCGTGCGCGTCGTCACCTTCTCGCTCGGCTTCGGCAAGCGCCTCTGGGGGTTCCGCCGCGGCGAGACCGAGTACAAGGTCTCGGCCGTCCCGCTCGGCGGCTACGTCAAGCTCGGCGGCGAGAGCCCGGACGAGACGAGCGGCGACCCGCGGGACTTCCTGAGCAAGCCGCGCTGGCAGCGGGTGCTGGTCTACCTGGCCGGCCCGACGATGAACGTCCTCCTGGCGATCTTCCTCTTCGCCGGTCTCTTCATGGTGGGGATCGAGGTGCCGCACCTGCCGGACGTGCCGCCGGTTATCGGCGTGGTCGAGCCCGGCTCCTCGGGCGCCCGCGCCGGCCTGCAGAGCGGCGACCGCGTGCTGGCGGTCAACGGCAAGCGGGCCGAGAGCTGGCTCGACGTGGCGAGCGAGCTCGCCTACTCGCCCGACCGCCCGGTGCGGCTGCGGGTGCAGCGCGGCGAGCGGACCTTTACCGCCGTCGTCACCCCGAAGGGGGACCCGAAGGAGGGGATCGGCGCCGACTTCGCCGGCCTCTTCCCGGTGGTGCGGCCGGAGATCATCGGCGTCGAGCCCGGGAGCCCGGCCGAGAAGGCGGGGCTGCGGCCCGAGGACGAGCTGGTGCGGATCGACGGTCTGCCGATCGCCAACAGCGAGCAGTTCGTGACCCACGTCCGGCAGCGGGCCGGCCAACGGCTGGAGCTGGAGATCGAGCGCGCGGGGCGCCGGATGACGATCCCGGTGGTGCCGCGCGCCGACGGCAGGATCGGCATCTCGCTCGGCTACTTCCAGCGCTACGGGCCGCTGCGCGCCTTCGGCGAGAGCGTCGAGTACAACCTCCAGCTCACCCGGGAGACCTTCCGCGTGCTGGGCAAGATCTTCCGCCGCGAGCTCTCGGCCAAGGGCGCGCTCTCGGGGCCGATCGAGATCGCGGCGCGCACCGGCGAGGCGGCGCGGCGCAGCGTCCGCGAGCTCGTCCACCTGATGGGCTTCATCAGCCTGAGCATCGCGATCTTGAACCTGATGCCGATCCCGGTGCTCGACGGCGGCCAGGTCGCCATCCTGCTCGTCGAGTCGGTGATCCGCCGCGACCTCTCCTTGCGTCTCAAGGAGGTGATCACGCAGGTGGGCTTCGTGCTCATCCTGATCCTCATGGTCACGGTGATATATTTCGACCTCGTCAAACGGCTGCCGGGACTGTTCTCGGGCTCCTAGGAGTCAGGCATGGCGGTGTCGATCGGCGACGAGGCCCCCAACTTCGACCTCAGCTCGACCGAGGGCGTGCTGCTGATGCTGCGCGACGAGGTGATCCGCACCACGCAGCTCCTCTACTTCTTCGCCGACGCCGGCAGCGACGAGGTGCGGCGCGACCTCGACGCGCTCAACCGCGGCCTCGACGACCTGGCGCCGCTGACCTGCCGGGTGCTCGCCGTCTCGCCCCTGCCGCTCGACGCGCT
>DASWHY010000506.1:0-2735 GCA_036397955.1 Thermoanaerobaculia bacterium
GTCTAGAAGCGGCGGGGTGTGGAGATTTCGACCCCCCCCCGCCTGGCCGGGACGCCTCAGTCGTAGATCACCGTTTCGCCGTCATCGCCGGCGTATTGTTCCCACCAGGCGGCGGCGAGGCGCGCGTACTTGTCCGCCAGATCGTCGCGGCGGTCGTCGGCCTTGAGCCGCGCCGCGCAGACCAGCGGCTGCACCTCCAGCACCACGACCTCCGCGGCGCCGAGCATGCGCCGCCAGCGCCGCCGTTCGACCGCGCGCGGCGCGCCGACGATGAACCACGCCGCGTTTGCCGCGCCGCCGGCCTGTTCCTTGGGTGCCGCCAGCCCGCGCAGCAGGGCGTTGCGCCGCCTGAGCGCCGGCTCCAGCCAGCCCTCGCCGGCCCGGTACCACGGCAGCCTGGAGATCTCCGCCTTGATCGCGTCCAGATCGATGACCGTATCGCCCGCCGCCGCGTGCGCCGCGACGTAGCGTGTCTTGCCCGATCCGGGCGGCCCGCAGACGATGGTCAGCGGCACCGCCGAGGGCGGCAGGTCGGCCGGCCAGGTGAGCCGGGCGGGCGAGCCGCTCCACCGCCCGCCCTCCTGGGCGGTGATGGCGCTGTGGCAGTCGTGGCACAGGGCCTGCCAGTTGTCCGGATCCCAGAACTGCGGATCGTCCGGCCCGGTGGCGGCGATCAGGTGGTGCACCTCGTTGGCCGGTTCCACCCGCCCGGCCGCCTCGTGGCTGGCGCACAGCGGGTGCGCCGCCAGGAACGCCGCCCGCGCCTTCTGCCAGCGATAGCCGTAGCCGCGCTTGGCCGCCGAGCCGCGGGCCCGGTCGTGGGCCCGGCGCCGTTCCTTGGCGTGGTCCGGGCACCGGCCGCCGCCGACCACAAGCGCCGCGCAGCCCGCCTCCCGGCAGGGCACCGGCGGGCGGAACGGCATGGCGCTCTGGTCCTTGAAATGGAGGCGCCCGGCGCGGAGGGGTCCGGCCGGGCGCGAGTCGCATGACTGGCATAGCGATGCCACTTAGCTTAAACCGTGTCAAGCCGCTTGCGAGAAGCCGTGCGTTTCCGCGCCTTCGCCAGGCCCGCGTAGAAGGCCTCGATGACCGCCAGCGTCCCTATCACGATTCCGCACGCGGCGGTCGGGTTCAGGCACCGCCCGTGGCCGAAGCGTTCGCGCCGCGCCCACGTCTCGATCGTATCGCCGCAGCCGATCACGAACCACGCCGCCCGCCCGGTGGGCGCGCCATAGCCGCCGAGCACGTCCATCGCCGCGGCCACCTCGATCCTGGCGCACACGCGCGCCTCGCTCATTTCGGCCCCACGGCCGCCCGGAACGCCGCCGTTCGCGCCGGCCATGTCCATGGTCTGGATGGTGTCGAACCAGGCCATGTGGAAGGCCGAGGCGAAGCGCCGCCCGGCCCGGGCCATGGGCGCCGTGATCGTGCCCCGGCGCGCCAGGGCGCCCAGCAGATCGACGCTGCGCATGGCCCGCGCCCGGCGCCCGACGCCTTGGGCATCGGCCACATAGGTATCGACCACCTCGACCGGGTCGTGCTGGGCCCGTTCCGGCGGCGGCCGGTCATTGCCATGGACGGCGATCTCCGCCCCCGCCGTTCCGCGCCGCAATTCCGGCCCGGCCGCCGCCGGCAAAACCAAAGCCTTCTTCCGCTTCTTGCCCACCGCGCCCATCACGCCACCCCCCGATCCTTGCCGCCGTCGCCCGCCTGATCTTCCCCGCACCACCCGCCGCCCTGCGCCCTCTTGGCCGCCGCCGGAACATCCCGTGGAATATTTTTCGGAATATTTTGCGCCGTTCCTGGCGCGGGTTTTGTTGCCGATTCATGCAGATAATCGCTCACCGCCCGACACCCGTCCCCACCCTCGGACTTGATCCGAGGGGCGCCGTTCCCGCTTCGCCCACCCCCGCCTCCACCGCCCGCAGCGGGTCGCGCTCCCGCTGCGCCCGCAGGGCCGCGTCCATGTCGCCGCCATAGCGCGGCCTCACCGCCCCGCCCACGGCCGCCGCCAGGCTCTCGACCGCGCCGTCGAGCAGCTGCGTCATGTGCCGGGCGTCGCCGACCCGGATGATCAGTTCCCCGTTTTCGATATCGTCGGGCAGGGCGCAATCCAGCCAGGCGCACTCCGGATGCTCCGCCCGCGCCGCCGCCCACGCCGCCCAGGCCGGATCGTCCAGGCGCACGGTCTCGCCGTCGCGCCGGTGCGCCGCGAGGCTGGGCTTGCCCGCCGTGAACTGGCCCCGCGCCGCCAGGGCGGCCTGCACCCAGCGCCGCACCCGGCATTCGATGCGCCGGTGCAGCAGCGCCGCCGCCCCGAACGGGCCGCCGCAAGCCCAGGCCAAAATCGCATAGCCGACCCACGGCGCCTCCACCGCGAGGGTCAAAGTCTCGCCGTCGTCGGCGTCGGGAATCGCCCGGCACAGCAGCCCCCACGCCGGCACCGCCTTCAGCCGCCCCTCCGCCTCCCGCCAAACGGTGCACGCCGGCGGCGGGCCGGTTGGCTCGGGAGGTGCGTCCTCGGGGGGCCCATCCTCGGACTTGATCCGAGGATCAGGCTCGGCGCGCGCGTCGCCAGAGTTATCCACAGCGGCGGCGTCGCGCGCGCGTCTTGGTTCAGTTGATGGTTTAGATGACGGTTCATCCATATAGGGGGGTGTGGGGGGAATGCTCGCATCTGGCGGGTTCGCCCCGTCATCTGGCGGGTTCGGCCCGTCATCTGGCGGGGTGTGGAT
>DASWHY010000507.1:0-6735 GCA_036397955.1 Thermoanaerobaculia bacterium
CATCCACGCCTATCTCGCGCCGACCTTCGCCGCGCCCGGCTTCGCCTTCACCTGGGAGCCGGAAGGCGCGCACGCCGCGGCTTCCGGCGACCTCGGCTGGACCTGGGGGCGCTACCGGCTGAGCGCGGACGGCGCCGCCGGCGCCGCGCGGCTGGAGGACGCGGGGCTCTACGTCCGGGTGTGGCGCCGGCCGCGGGCCGGCGGGCCCTGGCAGGTCGTCGCCGACGTGATCAACACCCGCTCGGCGCTCCCCGCCGGTGCGCGCCCCGCCGCTCCCGCCGCCGACCAGCCCCCGGCGACGACGATCACCCGCGGCGAGCCCGCGACCCTGATGCTCGCCGACCGCGACTTCGACCAGGCCACCGCGGAGCGCGGCGCCGCGGGGTGGATCGCCTGGTTCGAGCCCGACGGCATCCAGGTCGGCAGCGGCGACAAGCTGCTGCGCGGCCACGCGGCGATCCGGGCGCAGATGGAGCCGCTGCTCGGCGATCCGGCGACCGACCTGCGCTGGCGGCCGCTCGTCGCCGAGGCGTCGGCCGCCGGCGACCTCGGCTACACGATCGGCGCCTGGGACTTCGTCGAGCGGCGCGACGGCGCCGCGCCCGCGGTTACCGCCCGCGGCCGCTACCTGACCGTCTGGCGCAAGCAGCCCGACGGGAGCTGGAAGGTGGCCGCGGACATCGGCAACCCGTACCTGTAGACCGCGGCGGCCCGCGCGGGGCTGGAACGCGCCTTGCACTCATCTCGGGGCGAGATCGAACCGAACCCACCACCCGCCCATCCCAGAACGTTTTCGGGGGATCGCTGTAGGCGGCGGCGGGGGAGCGGGGGCGCATCTCGAAAGAGGAAAGGAGGTCGGGATGAAATCGACCACGCTGCGAGTGTTGATGCTGCTGCTGGTGCTGTGCGCCACCGTCACCTCGACCGCCTGCCGCGTGCGGCAGACGGAAGAGGGGGAGCTGCCCGAGGTCGACGTCGACGTCTCGGCCGAGCCGGGGAAGCTTCCGGAGTACGACGTGGACGCCGCCGACGTCGATGTCGGCACGAAGGAGGTCACGGTGACCGTCCCGGACGTCGACGTCGACATGCCCCCGCCGGGCGACGACGACGACGACAACACCGAGCCGCCCAGCCGTCCGTAACGCCGGAGACCGTCGAAGCTCTTGGGGGCGGCTCCGGCCGCCCCTTCCTGTTCTCAGCCCTTGGTCCTCAGGAGGAACGCGATGGACGAGCCGAGGAAGCAGGACGAGGAGCCCGAGCCGGGGAGCCCCGAGGAGGCCACCCACCCGGGCGATCCGGAAGCCCCGCCGCAGCACCCGGTGGCGAGCGGCGTCGGCGGCCTGGCCGGCGCGGTCGCCGGCGCGGCGGTCGGCGCAGCGGTCGGCGGGCCGCCCGGCGCCGTCGTCGGCGGCATGGTCGGAGGCGCGGCGGGCGTGGCGGCCGCCAAGGAGGTGGCCGAGGAGGCCCACCCGACCGACGATGAGCAGCTCGAGGACGCAGCGCACCCGGACGAGCATGAGCGGCCCGGAGCCCCCCGCCGCGGCTGATCTCCAGCCGCAGGTCTTCCTCCTCTCTCCGGCCAGCCTCGCGGGCGTGCGGGCGCGGCGGCTCGCCTCGCCGCGCGCCCGTTTCCCGGCGGCCGAGCGCTTCCGCGGCCCCGAAGGCGTGCCGCTCGACGAGGCGTACAGCTTCCTCTCGGCCCTCTACTTCCGGGGCAAGATCGCCTACGCCCGCCGCTTCGCGCGGCCGCCGGCCGAGCTGGCGGCCGCAGGCGGGATCTTCGTCATCGCGCCGGGCTTCGGCCTGGTGCCGCCGGACTGGGCGCTCACCCCCGAGCGCTGGCGGCGGCTGCGGCGGACACCGATCGACGTGCGCAGCCGCGCCTACGCGCGGCCGCTCGTGGCGCAGGCGGCGGCGCTGGCCGAGCGCCTCGGCGGCGGGCGCGCGGTCCTCCTCGGCAGCGTCGCGACCGGCAAGTACGTGGACCTCCTGCTGCCGCTCTTCGGCGCGCGCCTGCGCTTCCCGCGCTGCTTCGCGGGGCTCGGCGACATGAGCCGCGGGTCGCTCCTGCTGCGCGCCGCGGCGAGCGGCGTCGAGCTCGACTACGCCGGGCTCGACGAGCCGCGGCGGCGCCCGCGCACGGCACCCTGAGTCCCCTCCTGCGCTAGCCTTGGCCTCCTTTTTCGGGAGGCCCCTGATGCGCCGCGCCGTTCTCGCCTGTCTTCTCGTCGTGCTCGCCGCCCCGCCGCTGCGCGGCGAGGAGAGCGCTCCCGCCGACCGCCGCTGGCAGCGCGTCGCCGGGCTCTGCCGCGCCTGGACGGCGGCCAAGTACCTCCACCCGGGGCTCTGGCAGAGCGCGCAGGACTGGGATGCGGCCTTCGCCGCCGCGGCGGCGGTGATCGACGGCGCCGCGCCCACCGCGCGCTATCGCGAGGTCGCCGCCGCGATGCTCGGCACGCTCGGCGACCCCGCGACCGAGGTCGCGGCACCGGAGCCCGCGGCCGGGGGGAGCGCCGGCGAGGAGCCGGCGCCGGCGCCCGACAGGCCGCTGCTGCGCGAGTTGGGCGACGGCGTGCTCCTCGTCGACCTGCCGTCGGTGCAGCGGGCGCGCGACGCCGTCGCCGCGCTGGCCGAGGCGGAGCTCGAGGAGAAGCTGCCCGCGGCCAAGGGCCTGGTTTTCGATCTCCGCTTCGGCGCGCCCAACTTCTGGGCCGCCTGGGCGGTCGAGCGGGCCGCGCCGCAGCTCGTGCCGCGCGCGGTGCAGGGACCCGCCCGGCGCTGGATCGTGCACTGGGGCTACGCGCCGCAGCGGGGGAGCAGCTCGGGCGGCTACCGCTCGGGGCTGGTGACCTCGGCGGCGGCCGATTACCCTCCGCGCGGCGCCGGCGGCACCTGGCGGATCGTGCTCCTCACCGACGCGCGGTCGGAGCTCCCCGAGGTGGCGCTGGCGCTGCAGGCGGCCGGTCTCGCCAAGGTGGTGAGCGAGGGCGCCGCGGCGCCGCGCGGGGACGCCGAGCGCATCGCCGTCGATCTCGGCGAGGGGCTGCGCGCCTGGGTGCGCACCAGCGAGCTGGTCTTCCCCGGCGGGCCGCTGCCGGCCGCCGACGTCGTCCTGACGCCGGAGGAGGCGAAGGACCCCGAGGCGGCGGTGCGCGCGGCGCAGCGGCTCCTCGCCGGGCCCTGGCCGGCGCCCGCCGCGAGCGTCCCGGCCGCCGCCGCTCCGGCGCCGCGCCGCCCCGAGGCGGACTACCCGGAGATGCTCGCGCCGCCGCCGGGCATGCGGCTCCTCGCCGCCTGCCGCGCTTGGGGAGTGATCCACCACTTCTACCCCTACCTCGAGCTGATCGGCGACTGGGACGCCGCCTTCCTCGCCGCCCTCCCGGCCTTCGCCGCGGCGGAGGGCGAAGACGCCTATGCGCGCGCCGTCCTGGAGCTGATGGCGCACGTCGCCGACGGCCACACCCGCGTCTCGGGGCACCCGGCGATCCCCCGCCTGGAGGGCGCGGCCTGGCCGCCGGTGGACGTGCGGCTGATCGAAGGCCGGGTGGCGGTCGTCGCAGTCGATCCCTCGCTCTCCGGCCTGCGCCCGGGCGACGTGGTGCTCGCCGTGGACGGCGAGCCGCTGGCGGCGCGGATGGAGCGGCTCCTGCCGCTCACCTCCGCCTCGACCGAGGCCACGCGGCGGGTGCGGACGGCGCGGCGGGCGCTCGGCGGGCCGGCCGACTCGACCGCCACGCTGGAGGTCGAGGGTGCGGACGGCGCGCGGCGGCGGGTCGAGGTGAAGCGCGGCGCTCCCTGGCGGCCGGCGCCGCCGGCGGGGAAGCCCTGGCGTCGCCTCGCGCCGCGCATCGGCTACGTCGATCTGCAATGGCTGGAGGTCGAGCAGGTGGACGCGATGCTGGAGGAGCTGCGCGACACCTCGGCGCTCGTCTTCGACATGCGCGGCTACCCCAACGGCACCGCCTGGACGCTGGCGCGGCGCCTCAACCGGCGCGGCGCGAAGGTGGCGGCGCTCTTCCGCCGCCGCGAGCTGAGCGCCGACGGCTTCGGGCTGGCCGACGCGGGGTACTACTTCGCCCAGCCGATCGCGGAGGCGGCGGAGGAGGACTGGGTCTACCAGGGCGAGACGGTGATGCTGATCGACGAGCGGGCGATCAGCCAGGCCGAGCACACCGGACTCTTCCTGGAGGCGGCGTCCGGCACCGTCTTCGTCGGCGAGCCCACCGCCGGCGCCAACGGCGACGTCACCACCTTCCCGCTCCCCGGCGGCATCTGGGTGTCCTTCACCGGCCACGACGTGCGCCACGCCGATGGACGGCAGCTCCAGCGGCTCGGCCTCCAGCCGGACGTGCCGGCCGCGCCCACCCTCGCCGGCCTGCGCGCCGGCCGCGACGAGGTGCTGGAGCGGGCGCTCGCCTACTTGGACGAGAAGCTGGCGGGCCGCTAGTCGTGAGGCCGGCGTCCTCCGCCGGCGCGGCCGAGTCCGCGGGCGAGGACGACGGCTGCGTTCCGGCGCCGGCCGTCGCGCCTAACCCATTGATTCCGTTGCTGGTTCTTGGCTGGCAACGGCTTTGCTAAGCTCCACCGGCGATCCCGCCGTTCCTGGAGGTGTCATGCCCCATTGCCGGTCCGCCAGTCTCCTGTCGATCGCCGCCTTCGTCATCGCTGTCGCTCTCCCCGCCGTCGCCGCCGCCCAGGCCCCGCCGCCGCAGGACACTTTCCGCGAAGAGACCTCGGTCGTCGTCGTCGAGGTGCCGGTCGAGGTGGTCAAAGACGGCCAGCCGGTGCGCGGCCTGACCGCCGCGAACTTCGCGATCTTCGAGGGCAAGACGCAGCGCCCGATCACCGGCGTCGAGGTCGTGGACCTCGGCGCGACCGCCGGCGGCGGGACCGCCGCCCGCGCGCCCGTTCCCCCGGTCGCCCGGCGCAACATCCTCCTCCTCTTCGACCTCGCCTTCACCAGCCACCGCTCGCTGGAGCGCGCCGAGCGCGGGGCGCGCGATCTCCTCGCCCGCGGCCTCCACCCGCAGGACCTGGTGGGGGTGGCGCTCTACACCTCGCAGCGCGGCGTCGTGCTGCCGGTCGGCTTCACCTCCGACCGCCGGCAGGTGGAGCGCGTGCTCGACGCCATCGCCGCCCTCTTCCGGCGCGACCTCGAGGCCGCCGCCCGCCTGCAGGCCGAGGCGACCAAGGAGGGCGCACGGGACCCGCTGGGCTTGACCGCCGCCGACGCCACCGCGGTGATCAACGGCATCAGCCGGCTGGCGGGGGTGGAGATCAGCATCGCCGGCGAGGCGCTGAGCTGGGTCTCGGACGCGACGAGCGGCCGCGGCGCCGGGCTGCTCCTCGAGACCCTGGCCGACATGGACGCCATCCACACTCCGTTCATCAGCGAGTCCCGCCGCGGCCAGGTGCGCGCCTTCACCGACACCTTCACCGACATCGCGCGCGCCACCCGCGACGTCGAGGGGCGGAAGGCGCTGGTCTTCTTCTCCGACGGCTTCGACGACGCGCTGATGCTCGGCGACGACGCCCGCCAGCAGGTCGGCGGGCTCAACAAGGGGCAGCTCCTCGGCAACGCGCAGCTCCTCAAGGACCTCTTCCTCATGGTCGAGGAGTTCCGCCGCGCCGGCTGGGTGATCCACACCGTCGAGTCCTTCGGGCTCTCCGGCAACTGGGACGAGACCGGGATCGGCGGCGAGGGGCTCGCCTACCTGGCGAACGAGACCGGCGGCACCTTCTTCCACCAGACCAACGACCTCGGCGAGGCGATGGGGCGGATGCTGGAGGCGAGCCGCCTGACCTATGTCCTCACCTTCCAGGCCGACGAGGTGCCGCCGGACGGCGCCTTCCACCAGCTGCGGGTGGAGCTCCAGGGGGCCCCGCGCGGCGCCCGGCTGAGCCATCGCGCCGGCTACTACGCGCCGCTGGCGGCGGAGCGCCGCAGCGTCGGCGAGCGCCGCTTCCGCGCCGCCGAGCTGATCGTGTCCGGGGAGGAGCGCACAGAGATCCCGCTGGCGGTCCTGGCGACGCCGTTCACCGGCGCCGAGGAGCGCGGCTACGTGCCGGTGGTGATCGAGGTGGCGGGGCCGGCGGTGGCCGCCGAGAAGAGCGGCGAGACCGCGGCGCTCGAGCTCTACGCCTACGCCTTCGACGGCGAGGGGCGGGTGCAGGACTTCTTCGCCCAGCAGCTCGAGCTCGACGCCGAGCGCACCGCCGCGGCGGCGGCCGGCGGCCTGCGCTTCGTCGGCGACCTGCAGCTCCCGCCGGGCGAGCACGTGCTGCGGCTCCTGGTGCGCGGCGGTGCCACCGGCAAGACGACGCTGCGCGTCGTGCCGCTCACCGTCCCCAGCCCGCAGCGGGTCGCCAAGCGCCTGCTGCAACCCTTCTTCATCGCCGGCGACGGCGCGGCGCTGACGGTGCGCGAGGCCGCCGCCGCGCCGGGCGACGGCGCCTACCCCTTCCGGCTCGGCGAGCAGCCGTTCGTGCCCGAGCCCGATCCGCTGCTCGCGGCGGGCGAGGACGTGCGCCTCTTCCTCGCCGGCTACCAGTTGGCGGGCGGCGACCTGCGGCTGCGCGGCAAGGTGCTCGGGGCCGACGGCAAGGAGGTGGCGGGCGGCGTCTTGACCGGCCTCGGCCGGGTCACCGCCGGCGACGGCCTCGACCGCGTCCTCGCCACCTTCCGCCCCGAGGGGTTGGCGCCGGGCGCCTATCGTCTCGTCGTGACGCTCATCG
>DASWHY010000508.1:0-2086 GCA_036397955.1 Thermoanaerobaculia bacterium
GTTCCACAGGAACTGGTGCTCCCAGCCGTGGAAGGCGCGGTTGAGCTGCAGCGCCGCCAGGCGCTTCGTCTCGTCTTCGGCTTCCAGCCGGTAGTGCGTGGCCCAGACCCAGTCGAGGTTGGGGGTCGAGAGGCGGAGCCACCCGGCGGGCGCCAGCACCCGCCGCGCCTCGAGCAGGAAGGCGAGCGCGGCGTCGAGCGGCAGGTGCTCGAGGAAGTGCTCGGCGAAGACCGCCTCGACGTCGCTGAACTCGAGCCCGCGCGTGACGTCGGCCACCACGTCGACGCCGGGGAGCGCCTGGTTGTCGATGTTGACCCACCCTTCGAGCCGCGCGCGGCCGCTGCCGACGTGGAGCCGGACGGGCGGCTGCGGCGGCGTCTCGCGCGCGAAGAGCGGCACGGCGCGGCAATCTAGCACGGCCCACAAGCCTTGTGATCCTGAGGGTTTACGGCTAACCTTGAGTGAATGTTCGCGATCGAGGAGATCACGGCGCGCGAGATCCTGGACTCGCGCGGCAACCCGACGCTGGAGGTGGACTGCGCGCTCGAAGGCGGCGGCTGCGGGCGCGCCGCTGTGCCGTCGGGTGCCTCGACCGGCAGCCGCGAGGCGCTCGAGCTGCGCGACGGCGGCAAGCGCTACCGCGGCAAGGGGGTGCTCGATGCCTGCCGCAACGTGCGCGACGAGATCGCGCCGGCGCTGGCCGGCCACGACGCCCGCCGCCAGGCGGCGATCGACCAGACGCTGCGCGACCTCGACGGCACGGCGGACAAGAGCCGCCTCGGCGCCAACGCTCTCCTCGGCGTCTCGCTGGCCGTGGCCAAGGCGGCGGCGCAGGCGGCGCGGCTGCCGCTCTACGCCTACCTCGGCGGCCCCGGCGCCACCCGGCTGCCGGTGCCGCTCCTCAACGTCTTGAACGGCGGCGCCCACGCCGACAACTCGCTGGACGTCCAGGAGTTCATGCTCGTGCCGCTGGGCTTCGACCGCTTCGGCGAGGCGCTGCGGGCGGGGGTCGAGATCTACCACACGCTCAAAGGGGTGCTGAAGGCGCGCGGCCACGTCACCGCCGTCGGCGACGAGGGGGGCTTCGCGCCCAACCTCAAGACCAACCGCGAGGCGCTCGACCTGCTGGTCGAGGCGATCGCGGAGGCCGGCTACGAGCCCGGCGAGCAGGTGGCGCTGGCGCTCGACGTCGCCGCCTCCGAGCTGGTCGAAAAACACCGCCCCGCCAAAGGGCGCGCCGCCGCGCCCCACCGCTACGCCCTCGCCGGCGAGGGGAAGAGCGGCCTCACGTCCGCCGACCTGATCGCCGCCTACCGCGAGTGGATCGAGGCCTACCCGCTGGTGTCGATCGAGGACGGCCTCGCCGAGGACGACCGCGAAGGGTGGCGGGCGCTGACCGCCGAGCTCGGCGGCCGGGTGCAGCTCGTCGGCGACGACCTCTTCGTCACCAACCCGGCGATCTTGGCCGAGGGGATCGCCGGCGGCCTGGCCAACGCGCTGCTGGTCAAGGTCAACCAGATCGGCACCCTGACCGAGACCTTCGCGGCGGTCGAGCTGGCCAAGCGCAGCGGCTACGCCAACGTCATCAGCCACCGCTCCGGGGAGACCGAGGACACCACGATCGCCGACCTCGCGGTCGCCACCGGCGCCGCCCAGATCAAGACCGGCGCCCCCTGCCGCAGCGACCGCGTCGCCAAGTACAACCGCCTGCTGCGCATCGAAGAGGAGCTGGAGGGGGTCGCCGGCTACGCCGGCCGCGACGCCTTCCGCCGCTCGCCGTGAGCGCGGCGGCTCCCGCCCCAAGCCCCCGCTCGTTCCGCGCGGTGCTGGGCGCCGCGGTCGCCGGGGCGCTGCTGCTGCTTGCCCTGGCCGGGGTCAAGAGCTGGCAGGACCTGGCGGCGGCGCGGGCGCGGGAGGCGGCGCTGGAGGGCGAGAACGTCGAGAGCGAGGAGCGCATCGCGCAGCTCCAGGGGCGGATCGAGCGCCTGAAGAGCGACCCCTCGACCCTCGAGCGGCTGGCGCGCGAGGAGCTGGGCCTCGTGCGGCCCGGCGACGTCGTGATCGTGCTGCCGCCCGAGGACGCGCC
>DASWHY010000509.1:0-10351 GCA_036397955.1 Thermoanaerobaculia bacterium
CGGCGAAGGGGGAGGGGACGAAGCGCTCGGCGGTCAGCGCCGGATCGTTCAGGTAGCCGCGCGCCAGCCCTTCGCCGCCGACGTACAGCTCGCCGGGAACGCCGAAGGGGGTGAGGCGGAGCGCCGGGTCGAGGACGTGGACGGCGTGGTTGGCGATCGGGCGGCCGATCGGCGGCTTCCTGCCGGCGGCGACGTCGGCGGGCGCCAGGACGTGGACCGTCGAGCAGATGCCGGCCTCGGTCAGGCCGTAGCCGTTGACCACCTCGACGCTCCGCCCGCCGGCGCCGAGGAGCCGATCGACGTCCCCGGCGCCGAGCGCCTCGCCGCCGACCAGGAGGAGGCGCAGCCGTGGCGGCAGCTCGGGGAGGGCGTTCAAGCCGGCGACGACGGAGGGGACGGTGCTGGCGATCGACACCTCCGCGCGGCGGATCAGCCCGACCAGCGCCGTGGGGTCGAGTAGCTCGGCCTCCTCCGGCAGCACCAGCGCGCCGCCGACCGCGAGCAGCGGGAAGAGCTCACCGGCGAAGCTGGCGTAGGCGATGGCGGTGGCTGGCAGCATGCGGTCGGCCGGACCGGGGCGATAGCTGGCGAGGAAGGAGGCGACGAGACTGGTCAGGGCGCGGTGCGCGAGGAGCACCCCTTTGGGGCGACCGGTCGAGCCCGAGGTGTAGATGAGGCAGGCGAGGTTGTCCGCGCCGGCGGCGTGGCCCACCGGCCCGGCCCCCTCGTCGGCCAGCGCCTCCGCGAGCGGCACCGCCGTGAAGCCGCTCGCCGTCAGCATCGGGTGGCGCCCGCGAGTGACCACCAGCCGCACGCCGGCATCCGCCAGCTTCCAGCGCGCCCGCTCCCAGGGCTCCGCAGGATCGAGCGGCAGATAGCCGGCCCCCGCGGCGAGGACGCCGAGGGTGGCGAGTGGCAGCTCGAGCGAGCGGTCGAGGTAGACGCCGACGAGGGTCTCCGGCCCGGCCCCCAGGCGCTGGAGATGGCGGGCGAGCCGCTCGGCGCCGGCGGCCAGCTCGCCGTAGGTGAGGCGGCCGCCGGCGGCGAGGACGGCCGGCGCCGCCGGCGTCCGCCGCGCCTGCGCCAGGACGAGGTCGGCGACGGTGGGGGCGGCGCCGCCGGCGGCGGGTACCTCGGCGCGGCCGCCGTCGGCGATCGCCAGGAGCTGCCGCTCCTCCGCCGCGGGGAGGAGCGGCAGGTCGGCGACCGGCCTCTCGGGCTCGGCGGCGAGCCCGGCCAGGAGGCGCGCGAAGCGGGCGAGCAGCCGCTGGGCGGTCGCGGCGTCGAAGAGGCGGGTGTTGACGTCGAGGGTGCCGGCGACGGTCCCCTCGACCTCCCCGAGCGTCAGCGTGAGGTCGAACTGCGCGATCCGCTGCGGCAGGGGGTGCGAGGCCAGCTCGAGCTGGCCGAGGACGAGGCGCGCCCCCTCGCCCCCCAGCGCGAAGGCGGTCAGGTTCTGGCCGTCGGCCAGCGTCCCCCGCTGCCAGGCGAGCATCACTTGGAAGAGCGGCGAGCGGCTCGGGTCGCGCGCCGGCTGCAGCCGCTCGACGAGGAGCGGGAACGGCAGGCCCTGGTGCTCGAAGGCGCCGAGGACGTCGCGCCGCGCGCGGTCGAGGAGAGCGGTGAAGCCCGGCGCTCCCGAGAGGTCGGCGCGCAGCACCAGCGGATTGACGAAGTAGCCGACGGTGCGGGCGAAGGCGGCGCGCCCACGGCCGCCGGCGACGGTGCCGAAGAGGAGGTCTTCCTGCCCGGTCATGCGGTGGAGAAGCGCCGCGAAGGCGGCCGCCAGCGTGGTGAACGGGGTCGCCCCGTGGCGGCGGCCGAGCTCCTTCAGCCGCTCGACCACCTCGGGGTCGAGGCGCAGCGGCAGCGCCGCCCCCTCGTAGGTCTGGACCGGCGGCCGCGGCCGGTCGGTCGGGAGCTCGAGGACCGGCAGCTCCCCGGCCAGCCGCTCGCGCCAGTAGTCCCAGAGCCGCTCCCCCCGCTCCCCCGCCAGCATCCCCTCCTGCCAGCGGACGAAGTGGGCGTAGCTCGGAGGGGCGGCGGCAAGAGCCAGCTCAGGCGACCCTCCACGAGCGAGCCCTGGGTACAGCGCGGCCAGCTCGTCGAGCAGCACGCCGAGCGACCAGAGGTCGGTGACGATGTGATGGAGGGCGACGAGGAGGAGGTGCTCGTCCGCCGCGCGCCGGAAGAGAAACACCCGCAGCAGCGGCCCGGCGGCGAGGTCGAAGGGGCGGCCAGCCTCCTCGGCCACCCGCTCGGCGAGCCGCTGCGCGCTCCAGCCCGCTGCCTCCTCGACGGCGAAGGTGACCTCGGCGCGCTCCGCCACGACCTGCCGCGGCTCGCCGGCCGCGGTGGTGAAGGTCGTGCGCAGGGTGGCGTGGCGGTCGACCAGCGCCTGCAAGGCGCGGCGCAGCGCCGCAGCGTCGAGCGGGCCGCGGACGCGCACGGCGGCCGGCACGTTGTAGGCCGGGCTCCGCGGCTCGAGGAGGTGGAGGAACCAGAGCGCCAGCTGGTTGCGCGACAGCGGCTGCTCACCGGCCTCGGCCGCCGACGCCTCGGTGCCGGCCTCCTCTGAGGGAGCCGCGCCCGCCCCACGCCCCTCGGCGAGCCCTCGCGCCAGCTCGGCCAGGCCGCTCCCCGCGAAGAAGCTCTCGGCCGGTACCTCGACGCCGAGGCGCGAGGCGATCGCGTGCTGCAGCTCGAGGACGTTGAGCGAGTCGAGGCCGGCGTGGGCGAGCGGCAGCGCGCGGTCCACCTCCCGCGGCGCGATGCCGGCTCGCACCGCCACCTCGGCGGCCAGCCAGGCCTCGATCTCGGCGGCGGTCGCGAGCGCTCCTGCTCCGTCCGCCTCGGCGGCCGCCTCCTCCCGCGGCGCCCGCCACGCCCCCAGCGCCGCCAGCGTGCCGGCGAGGAACTCGGCGCGGGCGGCGTGGCGCCGCACCTTGCCGCTCGAAGTCTTGGGCAGAGCGGCGGGGCGGAGGAGGACGACGGCGTAGACCTGCACCTCGTGCTCCTCGGCCAGGGCGCGGCGGATCGCCGCCACCGCCTCCTCGCCGGCGGTGTCGCGCGCCGTCCGCTCGACCTCCTGCGCCACCACCAGCCGCTCCTCACCGTCCACTTCGACGGCGAAGGCGGCGCCGCAACCGGGGCGGAGCGCCGGGTGGCTCCGCTCGACCGTCGCCTCCAGGTCCTGCGGGTAGTGGTTCCTGCCGCGCAGGATGATCAGGTCCTTGACGCGGCCGGTGACGAAGAGCTCGCCGCCGTCCAGGAAGCCGAGGTCGCCGGTGCGCAGGAAGGGACCCTCGGCCAGCGCGTCCGGCGCGCCGTCCGGCAGGCGGGCGCCGAAGGTGGCCGCCGTCTCCTCCGGCCGCCGCCAATAGCCGCGGGCGACGCTCGGGCCGCGCACCCAGATCTCCCCGACCTCGCCCGGCGGGCAGAGGGTGCGCGGCTCCGGCCGCACGATCACGACCTGCTGCCCCGCGGGGCTCCGCCCGCACCCCACCAGCCGCCGCGCGCCGGAGTCCTCCTCCGGCGCCGCGGCCGCCCGGTGGCCCTCCAGCTCGGCGGCGACGAAGGAGCGCGCCACCGGCGCCTCCACCCGCGCACCCCCGCTCACCAGCAGGGTCGCCTCGGCCAGGCCGTAGCAGGGGTAGAAGGCCTCGCGGCGGAAGCCGCAGGGGGCGAAGGCTGCGGCGAAGCGGTCGAGGGTCTCCGCCCGCACCGGCTCGGCGCCGTTGAAGGCCACGCTCCAGCGCGAGAGGTCGAGCCCCTGCCGCTCCTCGGCGGGCACCTTGCGGCAGCAGAGCTCGTAGGCGAAGTTGGGCCCGCCGCTCACCGTCGCGCCGGAGCGCGCGATGGCGCGCAGCCAGCGGAGCGGCTTCTGCAGGAAGGCGACCGGCGCCAGGAGGGTCGCCGGATAGCCGGCGAAGACCGGCGACAACAGGCCGCCGATCAGCCCCATGTCGTGGTACGGCGGGAGCCAGATCACCGAGCGGTCCGCGGGGCTCAGCGCGAAGCTCCGGCCGATCAGCTCGAGGTTGGCGAGGAGGTTGCCGTGGGTGAGCATCACCCCCTTGGGGGCGGCAGTCGAGCCGGAGGTGTACTGCAGGAAGGCGAGGCTCTCCCCGTCGAGCGCCGGCTCGCGCCAGGCGGCGGCGCGCTCGGCCGGCAGATCGTCGGTGGCGAGGAGCCGGAGGCCGGCGGCGGCGGCGAGCTGCCGCCCGCCGCGCGCCAGCGTGGCACGGTCGGCGAGGGCCAGTTGCGGGCGGGCGTCGCCGAGGATGGCGAGCAGGCGCGTGGGCGGGCGGTGGGGCGGCGGCGGATAGACCGGCACCGCCACCACGCCGGCGTAGAGGCAGCCGAAGAAGGCGCCGACGTAGTCGAGCCCCGGAGGGTAGAGGAGGAGCGCGCGCTCGCCGGCGGCGCCGTGCTCGGCAAGGAGCGCGGCGACCGCCCGCGCCCGCGCGTCCAGCTCGCCGTAGGTGAGCGCCGCCGCCGCCGTCTCGCCGTCGAGGAGAAAGGTGTAGACCACCTCGTCCGGCCGCTCGCGCGCACGCCGGCGCAGCAGCTCCACCAGGGTGGCTGTCAATGGCTGCGCACGCGACGACGAGTTCTCGCTCATCTCCTTGATCGCGGGGAGTCAACCGGGGAGGAACACCAGAGGCGACGGGGAGCGGCCGTCGCACACCTGCAAAGTGTGCTCGCAAATGCAAAGCGAGACAGCTATGTGAGTTGGACGCTGCGAGCAGCGCCCCCTACTTGGGCGCGGAGGCCGCCGCAGCGTTACGAGGAAAGGGCCGGTAAGCTGGTGATCCGGAGGCGGAGAAGGCCATGAGCAAGGGACGTCTCGAAGCGTTCAGCGACGGAGTGATCGCGATCCTGATCACCATCATGGTCCTCGAGCTGCGCGTTCCCCAGGGCGCCGACTGGCCGGCGCTCCGCCCGCTCCTGCCGGTCTTCCTGACCTACGTGCTGAGCTTCGCCTTCCTCGGCATCTACTGGAACAACCACCACCACATGCTCCACGCCGCCGAGCGGATCAACGGCAAGGTCCTGTGGGCGAACCTGCACCTGCTCTTCTGGCTGTCGCTCGTCCCCTTCGTCACCGGCTGGATGGGCGAGAACCACTTCGCGCCGCTGCCCACCGCGGTCTACGGCGTCGTGCTGCTGGCGGCCAGCATCGCCTACTTCATCCTGGCGCGCACGCTCGTCGCGGCGCAGGGGCCGCACTCGCGGCTCGCGGCCGCGATGGGGAGCGACACCAAGGGGATGCTCTCGACCGGCCTCTACGTCGCGGCGATCCCGTTGGCCTTCGTCAACCAGTGGATCGCCGACGCCATCTACGTCTTCGTGGCGCTGATGTGGCTCGTCCCCGACCGGCGGATCGAGTCGAAGCTCGAGCGCTGAGCCGGGCCGCTACCAGTCGATGCCGTCGGCGCGGGCGGCGATCATGTAGGCGAAGAGGTAGTCGAG
This sequence comes from Thermoanaerobaculia bacterium, assembly GCA_036397955.1. Taxonomy (GTDB): domain Bacteria; phylum Acidobacteriota; class Thermoanaerobaculia; order Multivoradales; family UBA5704; genus DASUNQ01. The sequence continues at coordinate 5,476 of DASWHY010000509.1, forward strand.
GAGCTCCAGGTGGTGCACGGCGGCTTCGAGGTCGGCGGCCCAGACGGTGAGGCCGTGGTCGCGGACGAGGAGGCCGGGAAGGCGCGGGGGGGCGGCGGCGAAGCGGGCGGCGATCTCGGCGGCGATCGCCGGCACGTGCGCGTGGTTGCGGAAGACCGCGAGCGCGACCCGCGGCTCCTCCTCCCGGACCCCCAGCCCCTTGAGCATCTCCAACGGCGGCAGCGGCAGCTCGTCGCCGTCCGTCATGCGGGCTGCGAGGTTCGAGGCCACGCTGTGCACGTGGAGGCAGGCGCGGGCCTCCGGAAAGAGGGCGTAGACGGCGTGGTGGATCGCCGTCTCGGCCGACGGGAGGTCGCCTTCGGCGCCGCGCTCGACGATCTCGCCGCCGGGCGCGAGGCGCAGGAAGTCGCGCGGGCGCAGGCGCCCCTTGTCCTTGCCGCTGGCGCTGATCCAGAGCGAGCCGTCGTCGAGGCGGGCGGAGAGGTTGCCGGCGGTGCCGCTCATCCAGCCGCGGCGGTGGAGCCGCCGCGCCGTCGCCCCGAGGCGCGGGCGCGGATCGCTGTCCCCGAAGCTCACGAAACGGGCACGGTACCAGTGGGCCGGCGGCCGGGCAACAGCTCGGGCCGCCTCTGGTAAATTCACCGCAGGAGGAGCCGCACCATGGCCACCGTGACGCTGCGCGAAGAGGACCGGGTCGTCGAGGGCGCCGAGCGCGACGCGCTGCTCGCCCGCGCCGGCATCTGGTACCGCCGCTTCGAGGGCTCGGACTCGCTGCCCGAGGACACCGACAACGACGCCATCCTCGCCGCCTACGGCGAGCCGATCCGGGCGCTGATGGCCGAAGGCGGGTACGTCACCGCCGACGTCATCAACGTCCAGCCGGAGACCCCCGGCCTCCAGGCGATGCTCGACCGCTTCAACAGGGAGCACTGGCACGACGAGGACGAGGTGCGCTTCATCGTCCACGGTCGCGGCCTCTTCCACATCCACCTGCCGGACGGGCCGGTCTTCTCGATCGAGGTCGAGAAGGGGGACATGATCCGCGTCCCGCGCGGCACCACCCACTGGTTCGACCTCTGCGCCGACCGCACCATCCGCGCGATCCGCCTCTTCCAGGACGCCTCCGGCTGGACGCCGCACTACACCGACTCGCGCGCCGAGACCGGGTTCCAGCCGCTCTGCTTCGGGCCGCGCTACATCCCGGCGCAAGGCCTCTGAGCGACGGCGTTCTTCCCGCCGGCGGGCGCGCGGTCCTCACCGACATCGAGGGGACCACCACCGCCGTCGCCTTCGTCTACGACGTCCTCTTCCCCTACGCCGCGGCGCGCCTCGACGCCTTCTGCGCCGCGCCGCCCGCCGACGACTCGGACGCCGCGCAGGCCCTCGCCCGGCTCGCCGCGGAGCACCGCGAAGAGGCAAGCCACGTCCCGCCCCCCGCCGGCCTCCCACCCTTCGGCGACGGCGCACCCTACGCCCGCTACCTGATGGCGCGCGACCGCAAGTCCACGGGCTTGAAGCAGCTCCAGGGGGCGATCTGGGAGCGCGGCTACCGCGACGGGACGCTGCGCGGCCACGTCTTCCCGGACGTCCCGCCGGCGCTCGCCGCCTGGACGGCGGCCGGGGTGCGGCTGCGGGTCTTCTCCTCGGGCAGCGTGCGGGCGCAGAAGCTCCTTTTCGCCCACACCGACTTCGGCGACCTCGCCGGCCATTTCGAAGGCTTCCACGACACCACGACCGGCCCCAAGCTCGAGCCCGCCTCCTACGCCGCGATCGCCGCCGCTTTCGCGCTGCCGCCGGCGGCGGTCCTCTTCTTGAGCGACTACACCGGCGAGCTCGACGCCGCCGCCGCCGCGGGGCTGCGCACCGGCTGCCTCCTCCGCCCCGGCAACGCCCCGGCCGACCCCGGCCCGCACCCGACCTACCACAGCTTCGCCGAGCTGACATGAGCCGACGGCTCCCTACCCACGCTCTCCTCGCGGCCAGCGCGGCGGCCGTCCTCGCGGCGGCGGCGGCCGCGCCACGCCCGGGCGTCTGGTTCTGCGGCGACTTCGAGAGCGGCGGGCTCGAGGGGTGGGGCGGGGACCTCGCGCGCCCGGAGTCGGCGGTGGTGGTGACGCAGCCCGTCCGCAAGGGGCGCCACGCGGTGCGCATCGAGCTGGCGCCGGGCGACCGCGCCGCCAACAAGGAGCGCGCCGAGCTCAAGATCGGCGACAAGGCGATCGAGCGCCTCCACGGCCGGCCGGGCGGCACGATGTGGTACGGCTGGAGCCTCCTCGTGCCCAGCGGCTACGCCGACCCGCCGGGCGAGCAGTGGCAGATCCTGGCGCAGTGGCATCACCGCCCCGCCGGCCCGTCGGCGCCCGGCGAGCGCGGCCGCGTGACCGGCGCGCCCCCCTTGGCGCTCCACCTCGCGGGGGACACCCTGGTCCTCATCGGCAAGACGTCTCCCCGGGCGCCCCACCGCAACCTCGGGGCGGGCGCGATCCGCCGCGGCGCCTGGGCCGACCTGGTTTTCCACATCAAGTGGTCGAACGGCAGCGACGGCTTCGTCGAGGCCTGGCTCGATGGCCGGCCGTTCACCCGAGGGAAGCAGCACGGCGCCACGCTCTACGGCCCGGTCGCCAACTACCTGCGCCTCGGCCTCTACCGCCCCAAAGGGGTCCCCACCAACAACCACGTCTTCTACGACGAAGTATGCCTCGGCGAGTCCCGCCAGGCCGTGACGCCATGACGGATGCACGGAAAGGAGCCCATATGCCACGCGCCACGGTCCTCCTGCTGTCGTTCTTGATCGGCTTGCCGGCGGCGGGGGCCGGCGCGGAGCCGGCCGCGAGCGGGCCCGAGGCGACGACCGCCCTGCGCTGCGGCCGCCTGCTCGATCCGGCGAGCGGCGCGGTCACCGCCGGCGCCGTCGTCCTCGTCCGCGGCGAGCGCATCGAGCGGGTGGCGGCGGGCGCCGGCCTCGAGCTGCCGCCGGGGACGGCGACGATCGACCTCTCCCGCTACACCTGCCTGCCGGGGCTGATCGACAGCCACACCCACGTCCTGCTCCAGCCCGAGGACGAGGGCGCAATCCCCCCGGTCGTCGTCAAGTCGCAGGCCTTCCGCACGGTGCAGGGCGTGGCCGCCGCGCGCCGCGACCTGGAGGCCGGCTTCACCACGCTGCGCGACCTCGACAGCGAGGGGGCGGGCTTCGCCGACGTCGCGGTCCGCGACGGCATCGCCCAGGGGATCGTCCCGGGGCCGCGCCTCTTCGTCTCGACCAACGCGCTCACCATCACCGCCGGGCACATGAACCTGACCGGCATGAACCCCGACCTTGCCCTGCCCGATCCGGCGGCGCTGACCGACTCGCGGGCGGCGATGATCGCCGAGGTGCGGCGCGAGGTGAAGTACGGCGCCGACTGGATCAAGGTGTACGCGACCGGCACGCTGCGCCACATCGACCCGGTGACCCTGGAGTCCCTGGCGCAGTTCTCCGAGGAGGACCTGCGCGCGGTCGTCGAGGAGGCCCGCCGCTGGCGCCGCGACGTCGCCGCCCACGCCTACGGCGGCGAGGGGGCGAAGAGCGCCATCCGCGCCGGCGTACGCTCGATCGAGCACGGCATGCTGATGGACGACGAGACGCTCGACCTGCTGGTCCGCCACGGCACCTGGTGGTGCCCGACCCTGTCGGTCTACTTCCCGGCCACGCCGGAAGAGGACACCGACCTCCGCCGCCGCATCGTCGCCCACCACAAGGAGGTCTTCCAGAAGGCGCTGCGCAAGGGGGTGAAGATCGCCTTCGGCACCGACGCCGGCGCCATCCCGCACGGCACCCAGGCGCGCGAGCTGGTGCGCATGGTGGAGTACGGAATGAGCCCGCTCGACGCCCTGCGCGCGGCCACCGTGCGCGGCGCCGAGCTGCTGCGCATGGAGCAGGACCTCGGCACCGTCGAGGCCGGCAAGTACGCCGACGTGATCGCCGTCGCCGGCGATCCGCTCAGCGACATCGGCGCCCTCACCGACGTCGCCTTCGTCATGAAGGCCGGCCGCGTCTACAAGGCGCCTTAGCGCTCAGGCTACCCCGCCGCCCCCTTCTCCTGGAGGATCTGCCACACCTTCTCCGGTGTGATGCTGCGCACCGGGTGCTTCCTTCGCCCCGGCAACGCCCCGGCCGACCCCGGCCCGCGCCCGGCCTACCACAGCTTCGCCGAGCTGTCCCTCCTCTCCTGAGGGAGATAAGATCCCCCAAACGTTTACGGAGTTGCGTAACAGTCTTGGCTCTTGCTCGCCTGTCTTGACAAGGCGGCATCGGCGGGAGGCCATCGCTCATGCTCATTCTGGATCTCGATCCGGCGTCGGGACTGGCCGACGAGCTGCGCGAGATCCTCGAGCCCGGCGTCCCGGTCACCGTCGAGACCTGGAGTCCGGCGCGCGGTGGCCGGCCGCCAGCGCCGGGCGAGCTGTCGGGCGACATCCGCTGCAGCGACTCCGGCGTTCTCCTCGTCGTGCTCTCTGCGGCGCTCCTCGAGCGACCCGACGAGCTGCTCGGTTGGCTGCGGCGCGACGCGCCCGAGGTCCCGCTCGTCGCCGTCACCGCCGGCGGCGAGCCCGGCCGGATCCTCCGCCTCCTCGAGCTCGGCATCGACGACTTCATCGCACCGCCATTGCGCGGCGCGGACGTGCTTCCCCGCATCTGGCGCCTGGTCGAGCGCCGGCGCCGCGGCGACGGGGAACCCGAGCGGCTGTGGGCGCGGCTCGGGCTGCGCCACCTCGTCGGCGAGAGCCCGGCCTTTCTCGCCGTGATCGAACGGATCCCCCTGGTGGCCCGCTGCGACGCGAGCGTCCTGATTTCCGGCGAGACCGGGACCGGCAAGGAGCTGGTGGCCCGCGC
>DASWHY010000510.1:0-1631 GCA_036397955.1 Thermoanaerobaculia bacterium
CCGGCTCGCCGCGCCGCGCCTGCCCACCCGCTGGGGGGAGTTTCGCCTCCACGCCTACCGCGCCGACGCGACCGGCGAGGAGCACGTCGCCCTGGTCATGGGCGAGGTCGCCGAAGACGAGCCGGTGCTGGTGCGGGTCCACAGCCAGTGCCTGACCGGCGACGTCTTCGGCTCGGCGCGCTGCGACTGCGGCCACCAGCTCGAGCAGGCGCTGGCGAAGATCGCCGACGAGGGGAAGGGCGTCCTCCTCTATCTCTTGCAGGAGGGGCGCGGCATCGGCCTGATCAACAAGCTCAAGGCCTACGAGCTGCAGGAGCAGGGGCACGACACGGTCGAGGCCAACGAGAAGCTCGGCTTCCGCCCCGATCAGCGCGACTACGGCATCGGGGCGCAGATCCTGCGCGACCTCGGCGTGCGCAAGATGCGGCTGATGACCAACAACCCGAGCAAGTACGTCGGCCTCGGCGGCTACGGCCTCGAGATCGTCGACCGGGTGCCGCTCGAGGTCGCCCCCACCGAGAGCACCCGCGACTACCTGCGCGCCAAGCGCGACAAGCTCGGGCACCTGCTCAAGCTGGTTTGAGGCTCCTCCTCGTCACCTCCCGCTACCCCTGGCCGCCGCGCCGGGGGGACCAGGTGCGGGCGGTGCAGCAGCTCGACTTCCTCGCCGGAGCGCACGAGGTCACGCTTCTCGCGCCCGAGCCGGGAGCCGGCCAGCCGCCGCCGGCGGCGGGCGCACGCTACCGCGTCGAGACCTATCGGCTGCGCGGTCCCGCCGCCTCGCTCGCCGGGCTCGGCCGCGCGGCGCTCGCACGGCTGCCCTTGCAGAGCGGCCTGTTCCACCAGCCCGACCTGGGGCGGAAGCTGCGGGCGCTGGCGCCGCGGCACGACCTCGCGGTCCTCCAGCTCGTGCGGCTCGCCGGGCACCTCGAGGACTGTGGGACGACGCCCATTCTCGTGGACCTGATCGACAGCCTGTCGCTCAACTTCGCGCGCCGCGCGGCGGTCGATCGTCCATGGCTGCGGCCGCCGCTGCGCCTGGAGGCCCGCCGCCTCGCCGCCGCCGAGCGGCGGCTGATCGAGCGGTCGGCGGGGGCGCTGGTGGTCTGCGAGCGGGACCGGCGGGCGCTCGCCGAGGGGCTGCCGCCCGAGCAGGCGGGGAAGCTGGCGGTGGTGCCGATCGCGGTGGAGGGGCCGGGGCCTGCCGCGCCGGCGCCTCCGGCCCCGCCCACGGCCGAGGAACGCCCCCTCCTCGCCCTCACCGGCAACCTCGGCTACTTCGTCAACGCCGACGCCGTCGTCTGGTGGCTGGGCGACTTCTGGCCGGCGCTGCGGGCGCGGCGGCCGGAAGTGCGGGTGGTGGTGGCCGGCGACCGGCCGGGGCGGGCGGTCCGGCGTGCCGTCGCGCGGGCGGGGAGCGGCGTCGAGCTGGTGCCGTCGCCGCCGGACCTCGGCGCCCTCCTCCGCCAGGCCACTCTCGCGCTCGCGCCGCTCCGCTGCGGCTCGGGCATGCCGATCAAGGTGCTGGAGGCCTGGTCGGCCGGGGTGCCGGTCGTGGCCTCGCCGTGGGCCGCCGCGGGGACCACCGGGCAGCCGGGAGAGGACTTCCGGCTGGCGGAGCGGCCCGAGGA